>CAYVVK010000452.1:0-255 GCA_964454855.1 uncultured Phaeodactylibacter sp.
CCGTTCCTTCATGAGCGAACTGAAGTTTCCCAACCTCATTGGAATGCCTTATAAGCTGATACAGTGGCAGGCAGGCGGCGGCGTGGCTTTCATCGCCAGAGACCACTTCTCCGGCCACCACACCCGGTTGGTGATCATGCGTACCTGCACTTCCGCCATCAGCGAACCGCCGGTGGTAGAACGCACCGGTAATGCCTGCTTCGGCGATACCGTACTCCTTTACGCACAGGGCCCGGAAGGCCAGGTGTTCTGGCC
>CAYVVK010000452.1:265-5870 GCA_964454855.1 uncultured Phaeodactylibacter sp.
GGAAACGCCCGCCGGCAATGGCAGCTATAGCCTTTTCCCCAGCCCCGCTTCCGAGGCGCTTTACCTTCGCGCCAGTGGAGAGGTGCAGCCAGCAGAGCTTATCCGCATTCGCTCGCTCGACGGCAGGCACCTCCTTGAGTATCCGCTGCAGGGTGAAATGGAGCTGCAATCCATTCCCATCAGCAGCCTGCCCGCAGGGCTCTATATTTCAGAAATTTTCTCTGCCAGTGGCCAACGCCTTATGGCGGAAAAGATGGTGAAACACTAACCGGATGGTTTACCCGGGGCATGCTTTCCGTCCATACGGGCGGAGAGCATGCCCTTTCCCCTCCTCCTAACCCTATCTGTACCATTTTGCTCCGGGATAAAGGCCGCATTATTACAAGTGATTTGAAAGAACAAAGCCCCCTCAAAATGGTTAGGTCAATACCAGATAAAAGGGAATTTCCCTTTTACCTTCCTCATAAATTGACTACTTTCGGCGCAAATTTCCTAGCGCAACCATGAATTTTAAACCTAGTTATCACGCAGTAAGCCCCGAAGAAGCGGTTTCCATCGTGCACTCCCGGGAAAAAGTCTTTATTCACAGCGCCGCAGCTGCTCCCCAGGTGCTCGTCGAAGCCCTGGCCAAGCGGGTGGATGAACTATACGATGTGGAGATCTACCACCTGCATACCAATGCGCCGGCTCCCTACGCCGCAGAAGGGATGGAGAAAAGCTTCCGCGTCAACAACCTCTTTGTAGGGCCGAACCTGCGTTCGGCCGTTCAGGAAGGGCGGGCCGATTATACGCCCATCTTCCTGAGCGAGATCCCCAGCATGTTCCGCAAACGGGTCATCCCCATCGACGTGGCCCTGCTGCAGGTGTCTCCTCCCGACCGCAACGGCTATTGCACCCTGGGGGTATCCATCGATACTTCCCTGGCCGCCACCCAGACGGCAAAAAAACTGATCGCCGAGATCAACCCCAATATGCCGCGCACCAATGGCGACGGCGCCATACACATTAGCCGCTTTGACCATGTATGCGAGGTAGACTATCCCCTACCCTCCATAGAGTCTCCTCCGCCTACCGATACGGAAATGCGCATCGGCCGCTATATCGCCGACCTGGTGGAGGATGGCGCCACCCTGCAAATGGGCATCGGCAGCATCCCCAATGCCGCCCTGAAGGCCATGGCCAACCACCGCGAGCTGGGTGTACACACCGAGATGTTCTCCGACGGCCTGCTGGAACTCGTCCACCGCGGCGTCATTACCAACGAACACAAAACCAAACACCGAAACCATATCGTCACCGGATTCCTGATGGGCTCGCAGCAACTCTACGATTTCGTAGACGACAACCCGCTGGTGCGCCTGCTCGACATCGGCTACGTCAACCACCCCGGCGTCATCAGTAAGAACCCCAAAGTGACGGCCATCAACAGCGCCATCGAGATCGATGTGACGGGGCAGGTCTGCGCCGACTCCATCGGCACCCGCATCTACTCCGGGGTTGGCGGCCAGATGGACTTTATCCGCGGTGCCTCGCTCTCCGAGGGCGGCAAGCCGATCATCGCCCTGCCTTCTGTGACCAGTAAAGGCATCAGCCGCATTGCCACCATGCTGAACCCGGGCGCCGGCGTCGTGACCACCCGCGCCCACGTACACTATGTGGTGACGGAATACGGCATCGCCCAGCTGCACGGCAAGAACCTGCGCAGCCGCGCCCGCCAGCTCATCCGCATCGCCCATCCCGACCACCGGGAACGGCTGGAGAAGGAGACTTTTGAGTTTTTGAAGATTAAGGCCTGGTGAGAGGAAATGTCTGAACGTCTGAACGTCTGGACGTCTGGACGTCAATTCAGGAAGCGCCATTTGATACCCAGGCGAAATACCGAACTCTGATGGGGATAAAAGGCCGTCTGGTAGAACAACTTGCGCTCACCCTTTATCTGACTCTCCCAAAGCATATCGGCCGCATTTTCCCATTTGAAGAAAGCGCGGAACTTTGTGACCCGCATGCTGAAGAACAGGTCGGTGGCGGGAAAGAAGGCCACCTCATGCCGGTCCTGCAGCTGAAACTGGCCGATGACGGGATTGTAGTAGTGCGCAAAGAAGCTGTTGTTGAAGCGCAGGTCCACACCGGTGCGCACATCCAGCACGCCAAACCACTTACCGGCGTAGTACAGGCTGTGTTTGGAGTAGATGGCCGGCAGGCGGATAAAATCTTCGCTGGCCTGCTGCAAGGTGACGATATTATCCAGATGCATGCTGCCTACCCGGAAATCCTTCCTGACGATCAACTGGGCAATGCTCAGCGGAATGCCCGTCTGTTGCGGCAGGGCCTGGGTATCGAAGTAGATGAAGTTGTTGAGCAGGTGAAAGCGGGCGCTGACCTCCAGATCGAACTGTGGCAGAGCGTAGGTTCCCGCCAGGGTAGTCGAAAGGGTTTTGCTGAAGTTGTTTTCGTACACGGCCTGTTCCGATAGGTAGAGGCGGTGTTCCATATAAGTAGGAGAATACAGCTGGTTGACGGCGCTCAGGCTGAGGCTGCCCAGGTTTTTCAGGCTGAAGAAGAGCTCGCCGCTTGCCCGGTAATCCCCGGCATTATCCCACAGGCCGAACTGCCCGGCCAGGTTGATGCGCAGCCGCTCATTGGGGTTGAAGCGGTATTTTCCGGTAAGGAAAAGGTTGTTGATGGTGGTATCGGCGCCGGCTTGTTCCAGGAGGTGCAGGCTGTGTACGGCGCCCACTTCCAGCAGGTCGCGCTGGTTTTTGGCCTTGTCGCCTTTGCCGGTAGCCAGCTTGAAAGTGGCCAGGCGGATGCTGTTCTCCAGTTTGCGGTGCTGCAGATAGAAGCGCACCCCTCGCGGATCGGTTAGAAGTGCCGGGTAGAGGTTGTAAAAACTGGAGTCCTGGGCTTCGTTGTACTCATCAAAATACTTATAGGTACTGGCATTGTACACCGCCTGCTGGGAGATGTTGTAAGAACGGCGCACCCTGCCTGTAGTATCCTGCCCGCCGCCAAAACGGTAGTAGTGGGTGTACATAAACTCCCTGTGAGAGTGGCGCGTCTGTGCCGTCAGCAGGAACACATCTGCTGAGGCGGCGCTGCTGAAGTCACCGGCGCTTCGTGGTTCTTCCTGCAGCCCTCCGTTGTCTTCCTGTTGCATGGTATTGGCGGCGAAGCTGAAAAAACCGTCATAGCGGCCGTTCGGGCTGGCATACCACAGGCCGTTTGTAAAGGCCGTATTGCGCAGGTTCTGGTGTGGAAACTGGCTGTTGTCGCCAAACTGGGTGATGCGCTGGTAGTCGAGTGAAAAGTTGAGGCCATTGGCAAAATTGCGGCTGAACTGGGCGGTGGTGTACCCGTCGGCCTGCTCGGAGCCCAGGGTATAAGACAGATTGGTGAAGGGCCGCTCGATGCGGTAGTAAGGCAGCTCATCGCCAGGCGTCATATAAAGGTCGAACTGGTGAAAACCCATGTCAAAACCACGCCGCTGGGCCGCTTCAAATACGATGGGCTCATGGGCGGACCCCAGGATGCCCAGGTGGCGGTAGTCCAGGCCGCGCTGGCGTACCGGATCATATTGCCGGAAGTAACCCCCCAGGGTAGAATCCGAAAAGGGGATCTCCTGATTGGGATTGTCTGCGTAGAAGTAGAAAATATCAAAGGTATCCGGTTCCACAGCATCCTGAGCCCGCCCCTGCCCGGCGGCGCCGCGGTTGCCGCCTATGTTAATGGGCGGGCCTTGTGCCTGTATGAGCGCAGGCGCAAGGAGGAGAAGGAAAAGCAATATGGAGGATATTTTCATTAATGTTCTTTTCATCAAAAAACGCTTCCTGGTTCTGGAGACAGCGGAATGTTTAAAGCTTACTGCACCACAATTCTGCGCACCACATTCACCTCTTCTCCCTGCAGGCGCAGCAGATAGATGCCGGCGGGCAGATCAGCGGGCAGGCTGTATTGCAGGCGGCTCTCCCCGGCGGGAAGAACCTCGGAACCTAAACGCTGCACCAGTCGGCCGTTGATGTCCCAAAGGCCGGCATTAACCTTTTTTTGGCCTTCCGGCAACACCAGCCGGAGGTGAAGCTCCTGCCGGGCCGGCTGGGGGAATATATCCAGGCGCTCAACTCCCTGTTGCGCGGCCGTGGCCGTGGGCGCCAGGCAATCGAGATGGACCGGGGCCAGCTCCTGGCTGGAAGAACAGCCGTCGCCCGGCCCTTCCAGCACGTACAGGCCGGTCTGCATATCAGACACCAGAATGTTGCCGGAGGGCAGGAAGGGATATACCCCCCAGGCGCCTTTATAGCTGCGGTTGTTGGGGCCGGGATAGGTATCGTAATAGAGTACCTTCTGCGGGCTGGCGGGGTTGGAAATGTCATAGATGATCACCCCTTCGTAGTAATAAGAAACGTAAAGATAGCCACAAGCTACGAGCTGGTTGTGGACGATGCTGTTGATGTCTCCCACCTGAGCATTGAACAGGCCTACCGCCTCTATCTCACAGGGGTTACTCACATCCAGTATCTTCATGGCGTAGCCGTGGTTTTCATCCGCCATGTAATAGTACTGTGCATCATCCGTCAGCCAGCCGGAGTGGTTGTAGCCCTTGAAGGGGTATTCCGTCAGGGTGCCGATGGGCAGCGGGTTGGCCGGGTCGGAAAAATCGACTATGGACATGCCGCTGCCGGCGCAGTGCAGGAAGGCGATATCGTCGCGCACGTAGCCGTCATGCACATGGCTGACCGGGCTGGAAAAGCCCAAATTTCCGTACTCGCCGAGGAATTGCGGCTCCAGCGGGCTGGAAATATCGTAGGCCCGCATCTGCGAATAGCCATGGATGCCGCCGTTCACAGCAAATGCATACAGGCGGGCAGTAGCTGTATCGATGAATATATTATGCGCCTGCCGGATCTCTTCATCTGAATCATAAACAACTTCCACCGCATCCGGCAGCTGCCGCAGATCGATGATCTGCAGGCTGCTGGGGCCTTCGTCGCAAACGGCGTACAGATAGCCGTTGTAATCGTGATAGTCCCGGTGGATGACGATGCCGCCCTGCACCTTGCCGGGCACAAAATGCGCTTCGAAAGGCTGCGTGGGATCCGTCACATCGATAAAATGCGTGCCTGCCGTGGAACCGATGATGGCGTACTCGTGCCCGTTCACCGCAACGCCCCAAACCTCATTGTAGGTATTGTCGTACGCAGAAGAGCCCACCAGCGCAGGGTCATCCCAGGCGCCCAATAGTTTCGCCTCCTCCTGAGCGAGCATGAAAAAAGGGCTGAGGAGAAGCAGATGCAGTAGTATGTACTTCATGTTTTTTTCTTTAGCAACTTGGAACGTCTGAACGTTGGAACGTCTGGACGTCTGGACGTTGGAACGTCTAAATGTCAGTCCTCCAACACCTTCGGGCTCATGCCCATGGTAGAGAAGCCGCCGTCGTGGTAAAGGTTCTGCATGGTCACCATGCGGGTAAAGTCGGAGAACATCAGAACGCAGTAATCGGCGCAGGCATCGGCAGAGGCATTTCCGAGGGGCGACATTTTATCAGCGTAGTCAAAGAACTCGTCGAAGCCCTTCACGCAGCTGCCTGCCGTGGTGCGGGTGGGCGACT
>CAYVVK010000453.1:0-5867 GCA_964454855.1 uncultured Phaeodactylibacter sp.
GGCAATGACGATGGCCGATATTTCGAGCGTGCCGTGTATCCATATGGTCAGAAAGGAATCCCAGAACAGGCCGCGCTCGATGAAGAAATACTGGAAAGCGCCCAGCATGATGCCATTCCGGATGAGGATGGCTATGGAGCCGATCGTAAAGAAAACGCCCATTACGAAAGTCAGAAAAGCTACAAAGAGGTTGTTGAGGGTAATGCCCAGCGACATGCCGAAGGCGCCCTTTTGTTTGTACACCGCCATGGGGTCGCCCGATTCGATGTTTTCCAGGGTCATCTCCACGTAGGAGTCGCCGAGAATGACGTTGGCAAACTGTTCATCCATGGCGCTGGACACCACGCCGATCAGGCAGGCCAGCAGAAAGGCCAGGAAGGAGGTGCGAAACTCCCGGCGGGATTCGTACACCAGTTGGGGAAGCTCATCGGCCCAGAAAGATAGCAGGCGGCGGGCCCGCGAGCGGCGGTTTTTATAAATGCTGAAAAATATGCGCTGTGCCAGGCCGTTGAGATAGACGCGTACCGAGCGGTTGGGGTAGAAGGTGCGGGAATAGGACAGGTCGTCCGTGATCTGTACAAAGAGGTCATTCAGTTTGTCAGGGTCTTTCCTGGGGCTGTCCAGGATATGCTCAAATTCCCGCCATTTCTCCTTATTTTGCCTGATGAAGGTCGTTTCACGCATCCGGGCCGGGGTGTTGAATTAGTAAAAGTTCACAGTTTATGAAAATAATCGTACATATACAACGGCACTTCACCCCAACATCTGATTTTTACAAGGCAATTAATCCTGGCTGATTCCATGAAAACCATCGATATACGCACCACTCAGAATGTTATCATCGAATACGAGCTGGCTCCTCTGCGCGAGCGCGTCTTCGCCTTTTTCATCGACCTGGTCATTCTCGGCGCCTTTTATTTCTTCCTTTTTCTCACCTTGCTGAATACCCTCTTGCGCAGCCTTGAGTCCTCTCCCCTCGTGGGCAGGGCCGTTTACCTCATGCTGGTCTGCGGCTTTATGGCCTACCACCTCTTGTCGGAAGTGCTGGCCGACGGGCAATCCTGGGGAAAAAAGGCCATGGGCCTTAAGGTAGTCCGCCTTGATGGCCAGGAGCCCGGCCTGACAGACTATCTGCTGCGGGCGGTTTTTCATGTGGTGGACAGCCTGTTCTCCATCGGCATCCTCGGCGCCCTGCTGATCAGTTCTTCCGACAAAAACCAGCGGCTGGGTGACATGACGGCCAACACCACCGTCATCAGGATACGCCACAACCTCCGCTTTCGCCTGGAAGACATCCTCAACATAAATACGCTTGAAAATTATGAGCCGCAGTATCCCGAAGTGCGCCAGCTCAGCGAAGAAGATATGCTTTTTATCAAAAATACGGTTTCCCGCTTTCGGGCCTATCAAAATGCCGCCCATCAGGAGGCGGTCAACCAACTCGTCGCTCATCTCACCGCCCTCCTCGACTTGCCCGAAGAACCCCGCGATAAGATCGGCTTCCTGAGGACCTTGATCAGGGATTATATTGTGATTACCAGGTAGGAGAGGGGACTTGGGGACTTGGGGACTTGGAGACTTGGACTTGGGGGCTGGGAGACTTGGGGACTTGGGGACTTGGAGGCCTGGGGGACTGCCCACTGGAAGGAGGGAGGGACGCAAACTACCCGTACCGGGCAAACTAAAAAAAAGGCAGCCAAGCCCGAGGATCATTGCTCAGCAACTCACCACAGGCTTGGCGTCCTTCGCGGCTTCGCGGCAAGCCATTAGTGTTCAGCCATCAGGGCTTCACTTCGCGGCTCTTCGCAAAATCGCCGGCTTTGACGATGACCATCTTGGCGGGGTCCAGGTGTTTGGCTATGGCGGCGTTGATCTGTTCTGGTGTGAGGGCCATGACCTTGGCTTCCAGTTCGGCATCCCACGCCATGGCCCTGTCCAGGTCGAGGTAGCTGTTCAGGGTGCTGGCCAGGGAGTTGTCCTGGGCGCGGCTTACCTGCTGGTTCTGGACCCATCCGCTTTTAGCGACCTCCACTTCTTCGGCAGTAAAGCCGGAGGTGCGCACCTTTTCGATCTCTTCCAGGAAGGCCTTTTCCAGAGCGGCTACATTTTCGGGGGCGTAGATGGCGTAGGCCTGCCAGGTGCCTGTCTCATCGCGGGCATCGGCGTAGAAGAAAGAGCCTACGCCGTAGCTGAGGCCTTCCTGCTGGCGGATGCGGGTGGCCAGGCGGGAGTTGAGAAAGCCCCCTCCCAGCATGTAGTTGCCCAGTATCAGAGCCGGATAATCAGGATGATCCTGGCTGGCCTTCAGGTTCTGGCCGGCGAGGAACATGGCGTTGGCCTTATCCGGCGTTTCGAACTCGATGCTTTCCCCCTTTGGCTGGTAAAACTCATCTTCAATGCGTTTGTAGGGGCTGGGGCTCTTCCAATCCTTAAAGTGCCTGGCCAGGGCTTCCTTCGCCTCTTCGGCCTCAAAATCGCCAACTATGGCTACCGTGGCATCGGAAGCGCCATAAAATTCTGTATAAAAAGCCTTTACCTCCTCCAGGGTCAGCGCCTTGATGGCGGCGACTTCTTCTTCAAAAGTCAGGGTATAGCGCGGGTCCTCCCTATCATGAGGATTAATGCGCCGCCGTAGTTCCCTGGAAGCGATGGCATTGGGTTCGGAGCGTTGCTCTTCGATCGAGGCCAACTCTTCGGAGCGCAGTTTTTCAAATTCCTCTTCCGGGAAGGTGGAATTTTTGAGCATTTCTCCTACCAGGGCGATGGCATCGGCCAGCTTATCCCGTTCGGATTCTATGAGCACGTAGGCGCCTGTAGCTCCGCCACCAACGCGGATGCGGGACTTTAGCTCGTCAAACTTATCCTCCAGTTCCTGCCGGTTCATGTTTTTGGTGCCTTTGTCGAGCATTCTGCCGGCGAAGCGGGCGGCCATTTGCTTGCCCTGCAGGCTTTTTTCGTCGCCGAATCGCAGGGACATGCGCGCCACTACGGCATTGCCGCGGGTCTCTTTGGGGAGCAGGGCATATTCCAGGGTGGGTTCCAGGGCGCCGCGGCTGGTGCGGTTCTCGATGTTGTCATAGGAAGGGTCGAAAGCTTCACCTTCGGCGATGGCCTCTTTGCCCTTATAGTCTTTCACCATGCTGGCAATATCGGGCACATCGGGTACCTCCGCCCGGTCGGGATTGTCATCCGGCAGGAATCGGCCGATGGTGCGGTTGCTGGGCTTGAAGTAGCGTTTGGCCACGGCCTGCACCATTTCCGGCGTGACCTGCTCGAGGCGGTCGCGGTAAATGAAGGCCAGCCGCCAGTCGCCCTGAGCAATAAACTCACTCATGTACAGGCCTACGCGGTCGCTGTTTCGGAAGAAGAGGTTGAAGTTTTTCAGTTGCCGTTTTTTAGCGCGTTCAACTTCCTCGGCGGTCGGTGGGTTCTCCCGCAGTTCGTCGATGGTAGAGATCATGGCCTGTTCTGCTTCGGCAAGGCTTTTTTCCTTCAGCACGTCGGCGGAAAAGTAGGCAAAGCCGGGTTCTTTCAGGCTGGCTGCCCAGCCGTACTGTGTACTGGCCTTCCCGGATTCGACCAGTGCCTTGTACAGGCGGCCGGAGGGTTCGCTGGTCAGCAGTTCCATGAGCACGTCGACAGCGGCGTAATCCGGGTGGCTGCCCGGGCAGATGTGGTAAGCACAGCTCACTACCTGTACGTCGCCCACGCGGCGCAGCTCTGCAAAGCGCTCGCCATCCTGTACCGGTTCGCGGGTGTAGGTGGGAATGAGTTCCCGCTCCGGCCGGGGAATGCGGCCGAAGTATTCACTGATCATTTCCAGTGTCTTTTCGGGCTCGATCTTGCCGGCAACGACCAGGTAAGCGTTATCCGGCTGGTAGTACCGGCGGTAGAAGGCCTGCAGGCGCTCGATGGGCACATTTTCCAGGTCGGCGCGGGCGCCGATGGTAGACTTACCGTAGTTGTGCCAGAGGTAGGCGGTAGACAGCACCCTTTCCATAAGCACTCCACTGGGGTTATTTTCTCCAGCTTCAAACTCGTTGCGCACTACGGTCATCTCGCTTTCCAGGTCCTTCGCAGCGATGAAGGAGTTGACCATGCGGTCGGCCTCCATGTCCAGCGCCCAGCGGAGATTCTCTTCGGTAGCGCTGAAGGTTTCGTAGTAGTTGGTGCGGTCGTACCAGGTGGAGCCGTTGGGCCGGGCGCCGTGTTCGGTAAGTTCCTGCGGGATGTCAGGGTGGTTGGGCGTGCCTTTAAAGACCAGGTGTTCCAGCAGGTGCGCCATGCCCGTTTCGCCATAGGCTTCGTGGCGTGAGCCTACCAGATAGGTCACATTGACCGTAATGGTAGGCTTGGAATTGTCGGGGAAGAGCAGTATGCGCAGGCCGTTGTCTTCCAGCAGGTATTCGGTAATACCCTCCACGGAGGCCAGCCTGGTAATGCCTTCCGGTACGGAAGCCTCCTGGCTGGCGGCGGAGAACGTCATCAGTGTGAGCAGGCAAAGGGCTGCTCCGGCGATAAGATGCTTCATCAGTAAAAAGGCTTTAGTGAATAATGGATAAAATATACGGCAAAAAGACGAGGGGAGATAAAGAAATCAGGAGAATGACAATTGTTTAACTAATGCTCCCGGCACATATTTTGTACTTTTGCCCCCTGAATAAACTGAAACCAGGAGGATACCGAATATATGGGAAGAAGGAAAAAGCCGAAGCTGATACCCAAGGTTACTTTCACGGGTATAGCACACAAGGGAAAGAGCGTAGGCCGCAATCCCGAAGGGCAGGTCGTTTTCGCCGAAGATACCGCCCCCGGCGATGTGGCGGATGTGTTGGTGTTTCGTAAGAAAAAGGGCGTGCTGATGGGCGTGCCTCAGCAGTTTCATCATTATTCCGAAGACCGGGTGGAGCCTTTCTGCCAGCACTATGACGTATGCGGCGGTTGCCAGTGGCAACACCTCAGCTATGAGGCGCAGGCGCATCACAAACAGAAGGTGGTGGAAGATGCCCTGAAGCGCATCGGAAAAGTGGAGGCCGGGGAGTTCCTGCCTATCGTGAAGGCCGAGAGGAGCACCTATTACCGCAATAAACTGGAGTTCTCCTTTTCCAACAAGCGCTGGCTGGCCCGCGAGGAGATCGACAGCGATGTGTCCAACAAGGAAGATGTACTGGGGTTCCACCGCGCCGGCGCCTTTGACAAAGTGGTGGACATCAGCCATTGCTGGCTGCAGCCCGATCCGTCCAATGAACTGCGCAATGGCATTAAGCAGATCGCCATAGCACAGGGCCTTTCTTTTCACGATGCCAAGGAACACAAGGGCTTCCTGCGGCAGGTGATGTTCCGCATCACTACCCTGGGCGAGATCCTGGTGCTTTTTAGCTTTCATAAGGAAGATATGGATCGCATCCGCCCTTTTCTGGATGCTGTCCTCGAGGCCTTCCCTCAGGCCAGTACCCTTTGTTACTGCATCAATACGAAGGTGAATGATTTTATGTTCGACCTGGACATGATCACTTACGCCGGCAAGGGGTACGTGGAAGAGCAGCTCGGCCCGGTGCGCTTCAAGGTGGGGCCTAAGTCCTTCTTTCAGACCAACACCTATCAGGCCAAGGCCCTATACGATGTAGCGCTGGATTTTGCCGGCCTGCAGGGCAATGAGAACGTTTACGACCTGTATACCGGCATCGGGAGCATTGCGCTTTACTTGGCCCCGCACTGCCGGCAGGTGGTAGGTATTGAAGAAATACCCGAAGCCATAGCAGACGCCAGGGAGAATGCTGCCCTTAACGGCATAGAAAATGCTACTTTCTATGCCGGGGATGTCAAGGATATTCTAACCGAAGACTTTGCCGGGCAGCACGGCCGGC
>CAYVVK010000454.1:0-5858 GCA_964454855.1 uncultured Phaeodactylibacter sp.
AACGGCAGGCTTTCCCAAGGGAAAACCTGCCGAATGAAGAGCATTGTGTAAGTGTTCTTGTGTAGTCCTTCAGCTGCTCCGCCCCAAATCGCAAATCAAGAATAAGGACAATGGGGATTTATGATTTTTGAGTTTTGAATCGGGATTCTTGATCTTCGCCTGCCTACTGCCTCCCTCCTTCGCCGAGGCTACGGCGGGCGAAGACTGCCTACTGCCAACTGTTGAGCGTAGCGAAACCCGCATGGGCTACTGCTTCCCCACTTCCCGGTAATGCTGAAACTCCGAATGCTGCTGCGGGTTGAAAAACTGGTCGTCCGTCTGGTAGTAGTTGCCGTAGGGGTCGACGAAGGTGCGCTGGTAGCCGTGCTGCACCTGCATTTCCCCGCCGGTGTGCGGGTTGACGATGGTATTTTCTCCGTGGATGGCATTGACAGACTGGCCCTGCATGCGGTCGGCGGCATTGCTGCGGCTCCAGTAGCCCTGCATGCTCATGTCGCTGATGGCCTCGGTGGTAGCGCGGTGGGTAGCCTGCGTGGCCTGGAAGGCCGCTTCCCGCTGCGCCATGTTATTCTGGTGGTTGATGGCGCTGCTTCTTGTTCTGGCATCCCACATGGCCTTGTCCTGCGCCATCTGGGCCTGGTGTTGCCGCTGGCGCTGCTGGCCCTGGGCGATGATGGCCTGGCTGTCGGCCTGCTTGTTGAGCAGGGCCTGCAGGTAGGTGTTCTTGGCGGTTTCAAAGTAGGAGGCGGGCGCTTCCAGCTCTTCGAGGTAAAACTGCCACATGGAGAAGCCCATTCGGCTGCTGAACCGCACCTGGCCTATCAGAATTAAAGATTTCGTTCCATCCGCAGCGGACCATTCGCTGGCCAGCAGGTCCATGCCGTCGAGGATGAAGCCATTAGCCTGTGCTACGGTTTGCGTAAGCTGCTGGTCCACTGCCAGTAGTTGTGGCAGGGGATATTGTGTGATCAGGCGGCCACCCTGCTGCTGGATCTGTGGCGCCAGGCTTTCCTGAAGGATGCGCTGCAGCGGTACCGGATTGGCGATCTGCTGGCCCTGCATTTGCGCAGCCTGCGCCTGGGTGGCGTTGCAGTTGTACATATAAGTTTCGGCGGGCAGGCTGGTCACCTGCACCTGCTGCGGGCCTGTCAGGTAGGGCTGGCCGCTGCCTTTCGTTCCAACTATCTGCCAGCCCTGGGGTAGGGGCAGCTGATACAGCACCTCATTGGAATTGGCAGATCTTACGGGTTGCAGGGTAGTACTATTGTTAGCTGTAGTTTGGGAGTAGGTGGCCGGCTGGCTTTCACAAGACAGGCAAAGCGTCAGAAAAAAGATCGTAACGGAGTAAACGGCTTGAATTTTCATGATGTCAATTTTTTTGTTGTTTACTCCTGTATCGCCGCTTTTGGCAAAAGGCCATCAGTCACCCTTAAATTTTTTTAACCGGACGGAACGCGGATCTCCAGGTCCGCGAAACCGGAACGCGGATTAACCGGACGGAACGCGGATCTCCAGGCCCGCGAAACCGGAACGCGGATTTTCCATCTTACTTCACCGGACGGTACCCCTCATTCCGGGTAATAAAGCGTTCCGGAAGTTGCCCTGCACTGCCGCTGCTAAAATTATTCTGCCGGTACTTCGGCCAGGGGCTGTCCGCCAGGCCGGTGCTGCTGCTGGCAATGGCGTAGAGCCTGCCGTCTTCGCATCCCAGGTAGAGGGTGCCATCCTTACCGATGGCCGGGGAGGAGCGGTGTACTTTGCCCCCGAGTTTACAGTCCCAGGCGGTGGCGCCATCCCGGCCCAGGGCATAAAAGACACCCTGGCTGCAGGCGAGGTAGATCAGCCCGTCATTGCCGATGGCAGGAGTGGTGGACAGGCGGCCTTCGAGCTGCCGGCTCCAGTGGATGATTCCCTCTTCAGGGTTGAGGGCGCAAAAAGCAGGGCCCTCTTCCTGCTCCAGTTCCAGGTAGAGCAGGCCATCAGCTCCCATGGCGGGAGGAAGGAAAAAGGTGTGGCCTTTCTCTTTAAACCAACGCAGGATCTCCCGGGAGTCCAGCAGGCCAAATTCGCTGTATACTTCGTTGATGCAGGGTGGAATATGCTGGCTGGCCGCCAGGCTGTTCTGCACTTCCGGCCCAAATTCTATGAACCACTTTTTCTCCCCCTTCTGGCTCAGTGCCCAGATGCCGGTGGTGCAGCCCACATAAAGGTTGCCGTCTCCACCAAGAGAGGGGCTGTAGAAAGGGTTGTAGCCGGGGCGGAACACCCAGCTTGTTTTACCATTTTCTTCAAAGGCGTACAGGCCGGTGTTGCTGCCTGCAAATATGCTGCCGTCCGGCCCGATGGCCGGGGATGAGCTGGGAGGCAGGCCCTCTTCAAAGAAATGGCTCCATTTTTTGTTCCCATTGGAATGGAGGGCAAACAGCTGCCCACCGCCTGTAAAATAGATGGTGCCGTCCGGGCCGATGGCGGGAGAGGAATGTATGCTTTCCCCAACACGGTACTTCCATTTTTCCGTACCATTCGGATGAATGGCGTATAAATACCCGTCATCGCTGCCGATGTAGGCCACGCCGTCCGGCCCCACTGCGGGCGAAGAGTGGATCGGGCCCCGGGTAGCATAGGCCCAAATCACATCTCCCGGCTCCGCTGCCGGCTTCTGTTCGTCATGTGTACAGCCTGCTGCGAGCAGGACGAGAAGCAAAACCAGATTATTTTTCATGGTTTCTTATTTGTTTATGTTCATGGAAAAGGGTAGAGGTTTTACTTCATATCCTGGTATCTTTTTTCAGTTACAGCAAAGCGATGGGGGGAATAGCGATAATTAAAATAAGGTGGTGGCAATCTAGAAAACCGCCAAAGCCTGCGCAATGATAAATGTCAGCCTTCTCCTTCATTCCACATTAAAATCGAGCCAAATTTTGACCGACAGGTTCGTGGCCGATCGGTGGTAGAACACCATATTGGGCCGCCCCTGAGGCCCGGTACGCTCCGCCTCCCGAAACTTGGTGCCGATGGGGCTGATGCCGTGCAGCAGCGAGATATCACCGGAAGGGAAAACCCCGTCTGTATGGTCGTTATAGGCGCCCTGTGGCGGCTCAGGGGTGAACAGCCGCAGGAACAGCCCGTCTGTCTCGGCGATGATGGCAAAGGGTTTTTCCTTGCTGTCGATCACCGCCCAGTACAGGCCGGCATGGTAGCCCTTGAACTCCGGATATTCCCAGCCGCTTTCGCCGGTGACAGTATTATTGTAGGCCTTCTCCCAAATATCCAGCTCGATGCCGGGTAGGCGGTTCTTCCAGGCTCGGTAGGGCCCATGCCCCAGCCACCTTACTCCTTTCACCTGCTCTTCCGGATAATCGAAATTGAGCCCCACATAGTCGTAATGCCCCTGGCGGGGGAGGTATTCGGCATGCAGCTGCAGCAGGCCGTCGGGGCGCATGCGGTATTGCAGCTTTTTCATGATGCTGGCCTGGCTCCCGGCGAACTGCACCTCTACCACCTGATCGCTTCCGTCGGTATAATGGCGCACGGCCTCCAGCTGTGTAGGGCCCAGAAGGGTATCGGCCTGCGGGCCGTTGCCAAAGGAAATGGGCTGCCCGCTGCTCACCACACCGCTGATGAGGCCCGTTTGCCGGCTGATGCGTACGGCTATTTCGCCGCCCCGGAGCAGGATGTCTGTTCCTTCCGTTTCTGCGGTTGCAGAACGCCCGCCCTGGCTTCCCCCTGCTATTCTGCCGGCAATGGCCTTCGCTTTCTGCAGCGGCCAGCTCCAGCGGTATAGCTCGCGCCCGTGCGGATCGTAGGCGGTGAAGTAGAGGGCGTCATTTTGCCGCCAGTTATCGGGCAGCTTCAGCAGTATTTCTCCCTCTTTCCCAGGGGCAATATCGGGGGTGGCAGCCTCCCCGGAGGCAGTGATCTTTTTTTCTGCCTTCAGCAGGGAAGAGCCGTCAAAGCGGGCCAGCGCCCACTCGAAGCGGCACTGGCTGAGGTTGGTATAGTGATAGTGGTTGGCCAGTGGCAGCCTGCCCTCAAAAGTGGAGCCGAGTTGCTTCAGTTGAGGCTGTACGGGCGACCACACTTCCTTTATGGTATAAAAACTGCCCTCTTTCTCGCGGAAGGGCCCGACAATGCCGTCAGGGGCATTGGAACCGTTGGTGTCCATGCGGTTATTGTCGTCGCGCCGCAGCATGCCTTCATCGGCGAATACCCAGAGGAAGAGGCCGGCGAAGAGCGGGTTGTCGAGGCCCAGTTTCCAATAGTCTTCCAGGCCGGCGCCATGGCCGCCATCGTACAGGCCGTGCAGGATCTCGGTGGGGAAAAAGACTTCCGAGCCGTGGTACAGGGAGTTGGCGCAACAGTCCCAGTCTTTATAGTGGTTGGTGTCCGTCCCCCGGAAGATGGCCCAGGGGTGGATGACGGGGCGTTTCTGCGGGTCGTAAATGTGGTAATCGTCCACCAGATCGTGGTTGTTGCCTCCTTCATTGCCGTTGGCCCAGATGACGGTGCTGGGGTGGTTGACATCACGGATGAGCATCTCGCGCACCAGTTTTTCGCCCACGATGGTATCATAGGCATCCTGCCAGCCGGTCAGCTCGTCGATGACGAACAGGCCCAGCGAATCGCAGGCATCCAGGAAGTGCTCGTCGGGCGGGTAGTGCGACATGCGCACGGCGTTCATGTTCATGTCTTTCATCAGCTGAACGTCCATGATGCTGAGCTCGCGGCTGGTGGTGCGCCCCGATTCCGGCCAGGCGGAATGGCGGTTCACGCCTTTGAAGCGCACCTTCACGCCATTGACGTAGAAGCCGTCCTGCTCGCGCAGCTCCACCGTTCGAAAACCGAATTTTTCCACTATGATGTGAACGGGGCCGTCCTCGTCGTAAGCCGTGAGCTTCAGCTGGTAGCGGTGGGGAAACTCAGGCGACCAGGGCCGGGGGTTGAGGATACGGGTACTCAGCCTGGCCTTTTCCGCGCCCCGGGCAAGGCTTATGTCAAAAGGCGTGCCCACCTCACCGCCATCCAGGGTTTCAACCTGCCCTTCCAGGCGGCTGAGATTGCGGTTGTTTTTCAGGTAAACGTCTACATAGAGGGCCCCATCGTGGCGTGCATCGATGGCCGTCCATTCGATGTGCTGCCTGGGGTGGGCCTCCAGGTAAACCGGCCGGTAGATGCCGCCGAAGATCCAGAAGTCGGCATGGCGCTCGGCGAGGTTGACCGACTCGTTGTCCGACCAGTTCTTTACCGTCACTTCCAGCAGGTTTTCCTCCCCGTAGTTCAGCAGTTCCGAGATGTCGTATTTGAAGCGGTAAAAGCTGCCCTGATGCACCGGCCCGGCGCTCTTGCCGTTGGCCTTCACGTAGGTGTCGGTCATAGCACCTTCAAAGACGATGTTTACGGCCCGCCCTTTCCAGGCCTGCGGTACCGAGAAGCGGTGCCGGTACTGCCCCGTCTCATCGGATTCCGGCTGTTTGCCGCGGCCGTAGTTGTATACGCCGAAGCCCTGTATTTCCCAGTTGGAAGGCACGGGAATGGTGGTCCACTTACCGCTGTTCATGCCCCGGTCGATGTGGAATTCCCAGTCGACGGTGTGGTCTTTACCGGTGCCGGAGAGATACTGGATCTCGGTTTGCTGGGCCTGGCTGTGTAAATAGGCCAAGAGGGAAAAGGCGAGCAGCAGGAGGGAGCTTGGATGGCGCATTTTCTGGAAGGAGGAGGGAAGGAGTGGTTTGTAATCGGGGGTTCTAAACGTAAATTATGCTGGCCCTTCCCTTGCGGGCCCGTACCGGGCAGCCTGCTGAAACCGGGCAGGCTATGCCGGGCTAACGGCCTTGAGCATGTGGCTCTTGGCATCGGCG
>CAYVVK010000455.1:0-5848 GCA_964454855.1 uncultured Phaeodactylibacter sp.
CGATATACCTTACACCAAACCCCACCCGCGCCCCTCGATCCCCTATAGGGGAAGAGCCGCCCGCTATAAACCGGAAAACCGTAATACCATAAAACCGCAAAACCTTTACACCTATAAACCGCTATACCATCACACCGATATACCTTACACCAAACCCCACCCGCGCCCCTCGATCCCCTATAGGGGAAGAAGCCAACCCGCTAAAAACCGGAAAACCGAAATACCGATATACCAATACACCGTTATACACCAATACACCAATACACCGATATACCGATATACCGATATACCATTACACCGAAATACCGATATACCACTATACCAATACACCAATATACCGTTACACCAATATACCGTTACACCGAAATACCGATATACCACTAAACCAATACACCGTTATACCGATATACCAATATACCGATATACCATAATGCACCATTACACCAATAAACCAACATACCAACTCCCCCACCAAAGGTAAAGCCAGCCTAGGCCATACAAACATACCATATTGAACAACGACCTGACCAATCAAGGATTCGAATTTGACCAGCGGGACAACCTGAACTTCGACCTGAGGGGATTTCTCTTCAAATACCTGCATTACTGGCACTGGTTTGCCATTGCGCTTGCACTAGCCCTCACAGTAGCCTGGCTATACTTGAGGTACACCATACCGGAATACGAAGCCTCCAGTTTACTGTTGATAAAAGATAGCGAATCTAACCAATCTGTTACTGAGGAAGCCATCTTTCAAGACCTTGGGCTTCTCAAGAGCAATAATAACCTGCTGAATGAAATTGAGATCCTGAAATCCAGGACCCTTATGAAAGATGTGGTGGACAAACTGGACCTCTACATATCTTATAAGGCCTTGGGAGTAGTGAGAGGGTCTGAACTATACGAACGAAGCCCGATAGTGGTTGACACTGTGCTCGGAGGCCAGGATAGAATAAGCGGCCAGAGCGCCACCATACAGATACTGGATGATAATCGCTTCGCTGTTACAAAAGAAGAAGAAGAGGAGGACAACCGGCAGGAGTTCTCCTTTGGAGAATATGTCCCTTTGGAGGGAGGAAGTTTCCGGCTTCAAAAAAGTGAGGGTTTCCGATCAGGAGCAGGTATCTTTCCCATCAAGATCCGGTTTTCTAATCCCATAAATATGGCCAAGAGCTACGCGGCAAAGCTGGACGCACGCATCGTCAAAGACCGCTCGAGCGTCATCCAGCTGGGATTGGTGGACGAATCGCCCGACCGGGCAGTAGATATCCTGAATGAATTGGTAGAGGCCTACAACGCCGCTACCATTCGCGACAAAAACCGAGTAGCGAAAAACACTCTTGAATTTATCGAAGAACGGCTGGATTACCTGGCTGTAGACCTGTCAAATGTAGAAGGGGCCGTGGAACGCTACAAAAGGCGGAATGAGATCCCCCTGGAGTTAGAGGCTAGTGCAACAACGGCCATTGGAAGGCTCAACGAATACGAAAAAAGCCTGTCTGGCCTGGAAATTCAGGTCAGCATCATCGAAGCCTTAAGGGATTATATCGGCATTACCGAAACGGACTTCAAGCTGCTGCCCGCTTCCATTTCCCCGGAAGATGCCCAGCTCAATGAGTTGATAGAACAATATAACGAACTTGTCCTGCAGAGAGAAAAACTCCTGCAGGGGGCCGGCAGGAATAACCCCGCCCTGACCACGTTGGAAGGGCAGATCCGAGAAAGAAAAACTAATATTAAAGGAGCCATCGATCAATTGCTCAAAAGGTATACCATTTCGATCAATAAACTCGAGGAGGAGTACCGAGATATGCAACAGATCTTGCAAAGCGTGCCCAAAAAAGAGAGAGAGTTGCTGGAACAGCGAAGGCAACAAACCATTAAAGAAAACCTTTATCTGTATCTGCTACAAAAACGCGAAGAAACGGCCCTTTCCCTGGCCGTAACGGTTCCCAATTCCCGGATCATCGATAATGCCATCCTACCGGGAGCACCGGTATTCCCCAAACCTTTTAATGCCTACGCCATTGCCATCTTTGTCGGCCTCAGCCTTCCCGTAGGCCTGATCTTGCTGCGGGAAGCCCTCGACGATAAGGTGAAGAGCGTAGAGGACATCAAGAAAAACACCCAGGCGCCGGTGGCTGGCATGATCGGGCTGAGCCAGAATGGCAGCAAGATCGTAGTGGACAATAAAAGCCGTTCCGCCATTGCAGAAATGTTTCGCCTCCTGCGCACCAACCTGCAATTCATCCTGCCGGATCAGTCCTCACCATCCACCCTGGTGACTTCAGCTTCAAGCGGTGAAGGCAAGACCTTCATCTCCGTAAACCTGGGCATGACCATGGCCATCTCGGAAAAGAAAACGGTAATCGTAGGCCTGGACCTGCGAAAACCCAAGCTCGGCACTTACCTCAAGGCCGATGACAACCAACCCGGCGTCACCAATTATCTGGTGGGTAGTGCTGAATTGACAGAGGTCATACACAACAGTGATCTACACCCCAACCTATTCTATATCAGCAGCGGCCCTATCCCCCCCAATCCGGCGGAGCTGCTGATGAACCCGAAGCTGGAAAACCTCTTCAAATATCTGTCGGATAATTTTGACTATATCATCATCGACAGTCCCCCGGTGGGGCTCGTGGCTGATGCCCTACTACTGCAAAAGCACGTCAGCAACAACCTATTCATCATCCGGTATGGGGAAACGCCCAAAGCCGTAATGCCCTACATCAATGAACTCTACCAACAACAAAAACTGAACCACCTGGCTGTCATTTTGAATGGTGTGAAAAGTGGTAAAAAATATGGGTATGGGTATGGGTATGGGTATGGGTATGGGTATTATACTAATGATAAGAAGAAAAAGCGGTGGTGGATTCCTTTTCGTTCATAAATTACACACGCTAAGATTATGAAAACCAGAGCCATTATTCAGGCCCGAATGTTGAGCCAGCGGCTGCGGGGAAAATCTCTGATGTCAGTAGCCGGTTCTCCATTGTTGTACCGGGTCGTGAATAGTATCAAGCAGATACCTTTCATAGACGAAATCATGGTCGCAACTACCCGGGCAGAAGCGGATGACCCGATAGCAGCGGCGGCCAATAACCTGGGCGTAGATATTTACCGGGGCGACTCTATGAATGTCCTGAAACGCTTTAAAGACGCCTCCGCCGACTTGGATGAAGAAGATACGGTAATCCGCTTTACCGCCGATAACCCATTTTACAACTATCCTGTCGTGAACGCTGCATATCAGCTTCATATCAACAACAATGCGGATTACACCCATATCAACGGGCTGTCTCATATCGTTCCCGAATTCATTAAAGTGAGGGCGCTGAGAGAAGCCAATTCATTGGTGGAAACGGATTTTGATAAAGAACACGTCACGCCCTTCCTGCGCAAAAACAGCGAGCAATTTAAAATACAAACCTTACCGGCTTCCTTCGAAGGTTTGAGAGACGACCTGGACCGATACCTTACCATCGACACCAGGGAAGACCTCGACCGTTTTGAAGCCATGATCGAAAAGCTGGAGCTGGATAAAAAAGGAATTGATTTTGAAAAGGTCTACCATTACCTCGGCCAGGAAGAGCACCATCAGCTGAACGGCAAGGGGTTACAGGCCAAACTGGGTAATACTTGGGTGGGAAACGGGCACCCTACCTATGTCATCGCCGAGATAGGCCAAAACCACAACGGCAGTATGGAAAATGCGAAAAAGCTGATCGACATGGCCGTACGCTGTGGCGCCAATGCCGTCAAGTTTCAAAAGCGGAATATCGGTTCTGAATTAACCAAAGAGGCTTTCGACAGAGTATATGACTCCCCCAACTCCTTTGCCCGCACTTATGGCGAACACCGCATGTTTCTGGAACTGGATGAAGATCAGCATAAGGAACTCAAAGAATACGCCCTCGCACAAGGAATCACCTACTTTTGCACCCCCTGCGACATTCCCTCCGTTGAAATGATGGAGCGTCTCGGTGTCCCCTTTTACAAAGTAGCTTCCAGAGACCTCACGAATCTTCCCACTTTAGATGCTATAGCTAGCACCGGAAAACCTGTTATCATATCTACCGGCATGGCCAGTATGGAGGATATTGAAGATGCCCTGGAAGTCATGGAAAACCGCCCGGAAAGCGTCATTATTCTCCAGTGTATTTCGCAATATCCCGCGGACCTGGAGCGCGTCAACCTGAGAGCCATGGAAACCCTGAGGAGCCGCTTCGGAAAAGTCACTGGGTTCTCGGACCACACCACCGGCATTATTGCTTCCATTACCGCTTCTATACTGGGAGCAGCAGTAATTGAAAAACACATCACCCTCTCCAGGGCCATGAAAGGAAGTGATCACGCCGGTTCACTGGAGGAACCCGGCCTGAAACTCATGATCAAGTACATACGGGAGGCGGAAAAAACGCTGGGTGATGGGATCAAAGAAGTAGACCCGGTAACTACCGGGGCCAAAGAAAAATTAGCCCGGAGCGTGACCAGCCGCGTGGCTATAAAAGCCGGAACGGTACTGACGGAAGATATGCTCTGCCTCAAAAGCCCCGGAACGGGGCTGAAATGGAAAGAAAGGGCGCAGCTGCTGGGCAAAACCAGTAAAGTGGACATCGACCCGGATGTTACCCTAAACCCTGATATGTTTAAATGAACATGGATATCAAACTTTTCATAACCGATATCGACGGGGTCTGGACAGACGGAGGGATGTACTACGATCAAACCGGCAACGAATGGAAGAAATTTAATACTTCCGATAGCGCCGGGGTACTGTTTTTAAAATTATTGGATATTCCCACCGCTATCATTACCGGTGAAGATACGGAGATCGTAAGGAGACGGGCTGCTAAATTGGATATCCCCCATTTATATATGGGCGTCAAAGACAAAGTGGCTATTACAAAAGCACTCTGCAAAAAGCTGAACATCTCACTAGAACAGGTGGCTTATATCGGCGATGATATTAATGACCTACTTCTGCTAAAACAAGTAGGGCTGAGTGCCGCTCCTGCTAATGCCCCCTCATATATTCAAAAGGAGGTGAATTGGAAGATACCCGTAAAGGGAGGTGACGGCGCATTCAGGGCCTTTGTGGAAAAGTTTCTGCTTGAAACCAATCAACTAAACGCTATTATCGACTTTTCGACAAACCCATTAAAGGATCAATAAATGATCAACCTGCCAGATTTTGATAAAGCCTTCGATTATGAGAACAATTTTTATCTAGCTTCTCAAGTCAGCCGAATGCATAAGCCAATTATTCACTACGAGCTTTATAAAAAAACTGTAGACGTGCCCGGAGCCTTCGTTGAATTAGGCTTATTTAAAGGAATCTCTTTTGTCAGGTTTCTGGCATATCGGCAAATGCTTGAACATGAGAGTTCCAGAAAATTCATCGGCTTCGATACTTTTGGAGAATTCCCGGAAGCGACATTAGAAAAGGACAAAAAAATGCTTTCAAACTATCTCCGGGATGCAGGAAATCAGAGTATCTCCAAAGAACAACTGGAAGAGGTTATGATCAGGAAAAAGGTAGAGAAAAATGTGGAACTAATTGCAGGCGATATCAATGAAACCGTTCCACGTTACGTCAGTAATAACCCACATGAAAGATTCTCTCTAATTCACTTAGACGTTGACCTTTACAGGCCTAGCGTAACCACCTTGAGGTATCTATACCCTCAACTTTCGAAAGGAGGAATTTTAATCCTAGACGATTATGGTGTTTGGGAAGGAGAAACCAAAGCTGTGGATGAGTTTATTAAAGATACTCCTCTACAGCTTAGTAACTGTCCAAAAATAAAGTTTACAATTACGGCAGAGCCGTATAGTTCAA
>CAYVVK010000456.1:0-3628 GCA_964454855.1 uncultured Phaeodactylibacter sp.
CGGCCACCTCCACGCGCCGCCCTCTGCCGGGCGCTTCCGGTACTTTCTTGCTGGTGATGGCCCGGTTGGCGATATCCTGCAGATCCTCCCGTTCGGAAAGCAATTCCTGTATGGCTTCCCGGGCCTTCAGGCCGTTTCCGGTGAGGACGGCCACTACCTTGTCTTCGGCTTTCAGTTCCCCATCTTCCTTCAGCTTGTTAATGGCTGCCAGGGCAGTATAGGATGCCGGTTCCGGCGATATGGAATATTCCAGCGCCAGTCTTTGTTCCTTTTCCAGAAAAGCCGTCATGGCCTGCTGAATATCGGCGGTGTTGACCTCCACGGCGCTGCCGCCGGATTCCAGCACCGCCTTTGCCGCCTGTATGGAATCATAGCCTTCCTCCGCGACGATAATACTCCCGATATTGGCGTCTTCCGGGTCGAGGTTTTCCAGGTCACTCCTGACCGGGCGGCTGGTGACCTCTTCCTGCACAGCCCTATATACCGGATTGGCGTTTTCAATACCGGCAGACACCATCTTCGGCAGGCTGTCGATAACCCCCAGGCGGTGCAGTTCTTTGAAGCCCTGCCACATGCCGGCCAGACAGCTGCCGTTGGCGGTGGGCACGGTGACGTAATCGGGCACTGTCTTTTTGCCACAGTAGGCCGACAGCTGTTTGACGATCTCCAGGGAGGTGGTTTTATCGCCCTGCACCCGGTAGGGGTTGCGCACCGTCCAGTTGTCGAAGCCATTATTGGCGATGGTTTCATCGGCATTGAGCTGGGCGAACAGGCGGAAGCCCTCCTCGAAATTGGTATACTCATCGCCGATGACGATCACATCCGAGCCCTGCTCCTGGATGTATTCGATCTTCTCCTGGTAAGTATCGCCTGCCACGAAGGTGATCAGGCCGAGTTGTAATTTTTTGGTAAACAGGGCTGCCGAGGCCGCCGCATTGCCCGAAGAGTAGATGACCACATGGCTCACCCCCCGGCGGCGGGTGTTGAGCAGGCACATCAGCGTCTCCCGGTCCTTAAAGCAGCCGCTGGGGTTGTCTCCTTCATCTTTTATAAAAACGGAACTACCGGCGAATTTGCTGTATTCCTGCAGGGGATAAAAGGGAGTGAGCCCCACTCCAGGCAGCCCATCGGGCAGGCACTCGCGGTTGGGTAGTACAGTATACTGTAGTATTCCCCGCGGGCTGTCGAAAGCATAATCCCGGAAGGATTGCCGGGCTTTTTCCCTCGCTTTCTCGCTGAGGATAACCTCCAGCCCCAGCATACGGTACTCCCTCGACCAGGGCGCCTTCCGGCAGTTGCAGATATAGTTGACGGAATCGTTGGGCCTGCCGCAATGCAGGCACTTTTTCCGGAAGATGGGGTTTTCCCGGTTTTGGGGCCCGGGCCTCGCTATGGGGCCTGTCTGATAGTTCATTGGTTAGGATTGTCTGTAATTATTAAAAAGATAAACGGCTGTCAAAGTTTAAAAAGCAGCCCAGACAAAAAATAAAATTTTTCGTTAGATAAATGAATGAAATTTGGTTTTGCTTTCTCGAAAAGAGTATTCGCCGGAAAGGCCACAGGTGAAAGCAATATGAATAAACTAATATCTTCCGGGCACTCAGCTTCCCGGCGGAATATTTACCTTTGCCCCTCTCAAAATCAAGCGAACCATGCTCTTTACCGACACCCCCATCGACGGCCTGAAAGTTTTCGAACCCAAAGTCTGGGAAGACGAGCGCGGCTACTTTTTCGAGGCCTTCAACCAGCGTACCTTCGAGGAAGCCGAAATCACAGCCAAATTCGTGCAGGACAACCAGGCCTTCTCCACCTACGGCGTGCTGCGCGCCCTGCACTATCAGGTGGAGCCTTACGCCCAGGCCAAGCTCGTGCGCGTCCTGCAGGGCGAAGTGCTGGACATGGCCGCAGACATCCGCGAGGGCTCTCCTACCTACGGCCAGTGGTACGGCATCCGCCTCAGCGCGGAGAATAAGAAACAGCTTTTCATCCCCCGAGGCTTCGCCCACGGTTACGTCGTGCTCAGCGAAACGGCAGAGTTTTTCTACAAGTGTGACAATTTCTACTCCAGGGAACACGAAGGCGGCATCGTCTACAATGACCCTAGCCTGAATATCGACTGGGAGATCGATGAAGGGGATATTATTCTTTCGGACAGGGATCGGAACATGCCCCGGTTTGGAGCCCATCGACGGGGGTAACAACTGGCCTTTGCCAAGTTCGGGCTTTCCGCCTCCGGAGAAATGACGGATTCTATATCGGGCTAAACCATTTTATCTGAAAAAACCTTAGATTAGCTTCAGCAAAGATCACCAAAACCTAATTTCCATGTATGTAATTCTCGCCGTTTTTGCGGTAGCTGCCATCTGGGGCGTCATGACCTACAACAAAGGCGTCCGCCTCCGCAACCAGGTGGAAGAGGCCTGGAGCGGCATCTCCGTGCAGCTCAAGCGCCGCTACGACCTCATCCCCAACCTCGTCAATACCGTGAAGGGCTACGCTAAGCACGAGCAGGAGACCCTGGAGCAGGTCATCCGGCTGCGCAACCAGGCGCAGGCGGTTCCCGACAACGAGCACGGCAGGCAGGCGCAGGCCGAGCAGGCCCTCAGCGCCGGTATTAGCGGCATCTTCGCCCTCGCGGAGAACTACCCCGAGCTGAAGGCCAATGAGAACTTCCGAGAGCTGCAGGGCGCCCTGTCAGAGATCGAGGATAACATCCAGAATGCCCGCCGCTACTACAATGCCGTGGTGCGCGACAACAACAACTACGTTGAGTCCTTCCCCTCCATGGTCATCGCTCAGATGGGCGGCTTTACCACCTACTCCTACTTCGAGATCGACAGCCAGGAGCGGGAGAATGTCAAAGTGGAATTTTAAACCCAGTTTGGAAAGCGGGCACTAAATTCGCCAGCCATGCGAAAATTTACGACACTTGTTTTGCTGCTATTCCTTTTCCAGGCCACTGCCCTGGCGGAATACTTCACCATCGACAAGTTTGATGTTCGCATCCGGGTCGATACGGCGGGTTACTTCGAAGTAACGGAAACCATTGACGTTACCTTCTCCGAACCGCGGCACGGCATCTTTCGGGCCATTCCCTACCGCTTCCGGATAGACGGAAGAAAGTACGACATCCGCCTGTACGACATCTCCGTGGAGGGCCGGGAAACGGAGCGCAGCCGCTCCGACGGCAGGCTGAATATCCGCATCGGGGACCCGGATGAATATGTGGACGGGCAACAGCGGTATGTGATACATTACAAGGTAAAAAGAGCCTGGCTTTTCGAAGAAAACCATACCGAATTCTACTGGAACCTCACCGGCAACGAGTGGCCGGTGATGATCATGAACGCCAGTTTCCATATAGAGTTGCCGGAAGGCGCCAGCTTGTCTCCGGAAGATTACCAGCTGTTTACTGGCTATCAGGGCCAGCAGGGCAGCGATGCCCGGCTGCAGTGGGGCGAAGGGGTGCTTTCCGGCCAAACTACCCGCCCCCTTGGCCCGGGTGAAGGCCTGACGGTGGCCATTCGCCTGCCCGCCAGCCTGATCGAACGGCCCACCGCCTTCGGATCCTTTATGCAGCAATATGGCCTGCTGGGCATCCCGGGAGCGCTGCTGGGCGCGCTGGGCT
>CAYVVK010000456.1:3638-5817 GCA_964454855.1 uncultured Phaeodactylibacter sp.
GCCCATCATCACCGGCACGCCTGCTGCATGGCACGCTTCGGCCGCGACGAGGGTTTCGTCAAAATGGTGCAGTATTACCCGCCTGAAGGCCTGCCCCCCGCCGAGGCCGGCGCTTTCATAGACGACAAAACCGATAACCGGGACATCATATCGCTCATCCCTTATTGGGGCGGGCAGGGCTACCTCTCAATGCGGGAAGTAGAGGAAAGCTCTCTTTTCGGGCTCCTTACTTCCACCGACTTTGAGTTTATCAAACTCATGGAGCTTTCTTCCGGGCGCCCTTCCTACGAATACACCGTATTCAACCGCCTGTTCCGCGACGGCGATACCGTGAGGGTGAGTGATCTGAAAAATAAGTTTCACAAAACGATGAGTTCCGCCCGGAGCCAGGCCCAGCGCAAAGTGCGGGACCGGCAGTTGTACACCCCTCAATCGCGCATGGCCTGGAGCGTACTGCCGTTCGCTGCCGGCCTCTGCGCCGTCGTCGCCATATTCTTTATGTCGCAGGAGCGGCTTCCCGCCGCTGCCGGCATGTTCCTGGTGGCCGGGCTGGCGTACGTTATTCGCCGCCCTATCCTGAAGAAAAACAAAGAAGGTATGGCCCTCTACCAGCAGCTCTACGGCTTCCGCATGTTCGTCGACAAGGCCGACCGCCCCCGCCTGGAACGCCTGCTGGAAGACGACTCCGCCTACTTCGAAAAGACCCTGCCTTTCGCCATCGCCTTCGGCATGGCCCAAAAGTGGGCTTCCCACTTCGAAGGCCTGTTCTCCGAACCTCCAAAGTGGTACGCCAGTTCCTATCATCACGGCAGAAGCGGCAACAACTTCCAATCCTTCGCCAGCTCCTTCGAGTCCAGCATGCACGATGTGCAGAGCACTTTCAGCAGTACGCCCGGCAGCTCTTCCGGTGGGGGTGGTAGTTCTGGAGGTGGGTTTGGTGGGGGTGGGGGCGGCTCGTGGTAGTGCCGATACATTGTTACATTGTTAATACCCGGACGATAGACATTTTGGCTTCATTGCTTCGTAAATGGGGCTCTAACAGCTTTGTTTTCAGGTGTTTGGGGGAAGTATACAATCCAACAATCTCAACAATTCAACAATAGAGCAATCCCAACAATGGTAACAATCTCAACAATGGTAACAATCCAACCATCCTTGCCTTTCCCCCCCATAATCCCTACCTTACCCCAATGAACATACTAATGCTTCTCATGATAGCCGTCATGGCCGCCGGGGTCTTTCCGCTCTCCCTGTTCCTGATCAGGAGCATGCAGCACAGTGCCCCGAAGAGAGGGGTTTCGCTGGACGAAGACCTCGCCCGCCCCGAGCCCAGAGACGATGCCTTCGAGTGGTGGGAAGAACGGCGCGGGCACTTCAACCGGGCGCTGCTCATTACCGGCATAGTCACCATTTTGCTGTACTACTTTATCATTCAGCTGGGGCTGGGCAAATACCGCTTCGCTTATTTTCAGTTCAACTGGTGGGCGCTGGTTTTCCAGGCCACCGTATATATGGTGTATATGGGCATCGCCAACCTGCTGTACAACGCCGGCTTCATCCTGGAGAACATTCGACAGCCGGAGGTCCCCCTGGACTTTCGCGAGCGCACCTTCCGCCTGATCTACTGGACGGGCATCGTGGCGCCGGTGCTTTTTCTGCTGGGCTTGGCGTATTTTTAGGTCAAGATCAAGACTCATCAATTATTGGTTCACGCCCGCACCACCTCCCGGCCTCCTGAAGGAGGAGCAGCTTCCCACAGTGGAAAACTAAACCATCCTACCCCACTTAAAAAACATTCGGTAATTTTCCGGATCAAACAATATCCAAAATGAACCCTACCCATACCCCGTATAACCGGAATACCGCAACACCATAAACCATAAAACCACAACACCGCAATACCGTTACACCATAAACCGATCAACCCTCAAACCAATGCACCAACACACCGATAATCCCCACATCCTCCTCACCGGCGCCGCCGGCCAGCTAGGCCAGGAATTCCAACAGCTGGCATCCGAATACCCACAATTCACTTTCACCTTCACCGATCGAACTACCCTGGACATCACCCAGGAAGCCGCCATCCGCCGGTACTTCGCCGAAAATAACTTCGGCTACTGCATCAACTGCGCCGCTTACACCGCCGTCGATCAGGCGGAAGACGAACCTGAAAAAG
>CAYVVK010000457.1:0-5812 GCA_964454855.1 uncultured Phaeodactylibacter sp.
GCCATAATGGCGCCCGTGCCGTAGTCTTTCAGCACGTATTCGCTGATCCAGATGGGGATTTTCTCCTGGTTGAAAGGGTTCAGGGCATAGGCCCCGATGAAGGCGCCGGTGACGGCCTTGACATCGGACATGCGGTCGCGCTCGGAGCGGGTGCGGACGTATTGGCGGTATTCGTCCACTTCCTTTTCCTGTTCTGGCGTTGTTAGTTTGGCCACCAGTTCGTGTTCCGGGGCCAGCACCATAAAGGTGGCGCCAAAGATGGTGTCCGGGCGGGTGGTGTATATTTCTATTTTTTCGTCAGAGCCTTCAATTTCGAAGAACAGCCGTGCGCCTTCCGAGCGGCCGATCCAGTTGCTCTGCATGGTGACCATGGCGTCTGACCACTCGATGCCGTTCAGGTCGTTGAGCAGGCGTTCGGCGTAGGCGGTGATGCGCAGCGACCACTGCATCATGGGTTTGCGCTCCACGGGATAGCCGCCGCGTTCGGAGACGCCGTCCTTGACCTCGTCGTTGGCCAGTACGGTGCCCAGGGCCTCGCACCAGTTGACGTAGGTGAGCTTGCGGTAGGCCAGGCGGTAGTTCATCAGCACATCGTCCTTTTCCTTTGCCGGCATGGCCTTCCATTCTTCGGCGGTGAATGTCTTCTCCTGGGTAGTAGCGGCTTTCACTTCGGCATTGCCTTCACTGGCGAAGCGCTGCACCAGTTCATCGATGGAAACGGCCTTGTCCAGGCCCTGGTCGTAATAATGGCCGAACAGCTGCAGGAAGATCCACTGCGTCCACTTATAGTAGTTGGGGTCACAGGTACGCACCTCGCGGCTCCAGTCGTAGCTGAAGCCGATATTGTCCAGCTGCTGGCGGTAGCGCTCGATATTGTCGTAGGTGGATTTGGCAGGATGCACGCCCGTCTGAATGGCATACTGCTCGGCGGGCAGCCCAAAGGCATCGTAGCCCATAGGGTGCAGGACGTTAAAGCCCCGCAGGCGCTTGTAGCGCGAGTAGATATCAGAGGCGATATAGCCCAGCGGGTGGCCGACGTGCAGGCCGGAGCCGGAAGGGTAGGGGAACATATCCAGCACGTAGTACTTGGGGCGGTTGCTTTCGTTGCTGACTTTGTAGATGTCATTCTCCTCCCAGTACTTTTTCCATTTTTGTTCCGTGTCCTGGTGCGTGTAATCCATAAATCTTCCGTTTGATACTGAACCGGCATCCGCCAATTCATCGTTTTCCAAGTGATTTTCGTAGAAAAAAGTTCAAAATCGAAGGTGCGAAAATAGGTAAAAAGCGTTAGAATAAGTAACTGTGCAAGGTTGGTATCATTATTTGTAACTTTGCCAGATAAGCGAACAAAATCTATCAATAAAAAACAGAGAAAACATGCTGAGGAGCCTAATCAAACTGGGACTGATCCTGGTGGCCGGTATTCTGGTGTACAACTATTTTTTTGGAACGCCGGAGGAAAAAGCCCAGTCCAAAGAGATCTTCACCGGGGCCAAAGACCTGACTAAATCTGCCTTCAATCTGTTGAAATCAGAGAAAGAGAAATTTGATGAGGGCAAGTATGACGAGGCGGTTGACAAGATCGGCGGCCTGATCGACAATCTGAAGGGAAAAGCCGAACAGCTGGAAAACAACAAGGAATTGATCGATCAGCTGGCTGAGTTGCAGCAGCAGCAGAACTCCCTGGAATCAAAACTCCAGGATTCCGGCCCCCAGGAATACGGCGATACCGGCAAGCGCATTATTACCGACAGCACCAAGCGGCATGAGATCGAGGACGAATGGAAGGCCCTCGTGGAAAAGACCGAACGGGTGATGCGGGAAATGGACCGGCGGGCGGAGGGGCAGTGATCCGCCTGCGGCTGGACTTTTTGGTTTCTTCGTGCATTCGTGCATTTGTGCATTTGTGTTGGCCGGCGGGCACACTCGAACGAATGCACTCATACACGAATGCACCAAAACACCTAATACAACGAAGCCCGCGCACAATTCTTAATAGCCGAGAAATTATCGATCAGCACATTGCCACGGTAGCTGAAGCTGCCCTCCTTATAAAAAGCTTCCACCAGGATGTAATAGATGTTTTGTTTGGCGGCGAACTGCACCTCGTGTTTTTCCCAGTCGGTATCCTTGATGAGTTTGGTCTCCAGCAGCAGCTGGCCTTTGGCGCACTTGGAGGCGCCGCCCCAGATGCGCACGCCCAGGGGGTTGTTGTAACCGGCGTAGGTGTTGGAATGGGACAGTTCAACGGTGAAGGTATAGCATTCCTTGGCTTTCAGCGGTTTGGGCAGGCGCTGGCCAATGCTCTCCCAGGTGCCATCCTCGCGGGTGATCAGGCCCACATAGGTGTCTCCTTCGGCGGCTTCCTGGTACACGCCCCAGGGGCCGGGCATGATGTCGGGCGTAGTGCCCAGTTCGCAGGGAAACCAGCCGGCAGGCACGGTGGCGTCTTGCGGGTGCCCCTCGAAGGAAGGGTTGTTGAGGTAAGCCTGGCTGTGTAGCAAAATCGGGATTCCGGCCAGAATAAGTATGGAAAATAAGCGTTGCATAAACCTAAGTGTAGTTTTCTCCAAAATAATATACTACGCAGCCGAGCGAAGAGGGTTACCCGCTGCCGCTGAAAAATGTGGTGACGCCCTTTCATAACGATGGCGGCGGCAATAAATTGGCAAATTGCTGAAACAGAAGGCCGCGATTTGCGTATATTTTATAATTTTGCGCTGCAATTTACGATCCATGGCCCAAAGAACAGACCGGCCTGGCGTCAGGTCGAAGCCTAATTATTTCTATTCTGTTGTCAGCGTAGCCCTGGTGCTGTTCGCCCTGGGGTTCTTTTCCCTGCTGCTGCTCAACGCCAGGCAGCTGGTGCGCAGCCTCAAGGAAAAGGTCAACCTGATCGTGGAATTGCACTCGGATGTCGGGACGGAAGAGGCCCGGCAATTGCAGGGCTTCCTGGAAGATAGCCGCTTTGTAAAGGCCGAAACCGTGGAATACATCAGCAAAGAGCAGGCGGCAGAGATGATGCGGGAGGATTTCGGGGAGGATTTTCTGAAACTGGACCTGCCCAACCCCCTGTACGATGTCATCACCTTCAATGTGAAGGCTGCTTACCTGAATGCCGATAGCCTGAGCGCTTTGCGCACCACCCTGCTGGAACGCGGTAGCATCGCCGACGTATATTACCAGGAGGGACTGGTCAACGAGATCGCGGAGAACATCCGGGGCATCAGCCTGATCGCCCTGGTGGTGCTGGGCTTTTTCGTCCTGGTGTCCATCACGCTGATCCACAATACCGTCCGCCTGGCGCTCTACGCCAACCGCTTTCTGATCAAGAACATGGAATTAGTGGGCGCGTCCTGGGAATTCATCAGCCACCCTTACATTCGCAGGGGGGCGATGCACGGCTTGCTCAGCGGACTCATTGCGTCCGGTGCGCTGTTGCTGTTCTACCTGTGGATACAGAGCGACATCCCGGGCCTGAGAAATAGCCAGGACTGGGGCGGCCTGCTGATACTTTTTATATTTTTGCTGTCCTTAGGCATGGCAATCAATACCCTCAGTACTTATTATGTGGTGCGCAAGTACCTGAAAATGAGGGTGGATGACTTATACTAAAATCATTGACATGAGTAAAGATAAACCGAAGAAAAAGAAAGTTGTCGTTACCACCAAAAAGACAACCGTCAGCCCCACTACTTCTTCCCGCCGGCGCGCCGGCGCGGAGTCCAGCCGCAAAGCGGAACTGGAATTCGGCCGGCAGAACTACATCCTGATGGGCGTGGGCGCGGCACTGGTGGCCCTGGGCCTGCTGCTCATGGTGGGCGGCCATATGCCCAGCCCGGATGTTTGGGACCCCGATCTTATCTACAGCACCCGCCGCACGCTCATCGCGCCCCTCGTCATTCTGGCGGGCCTGGGAGTTGAAGTGTACGCCATTTTTAAAAAAGCATAGATGGAGCAGATAGTACGAGCGATCGTCCTGGGCATCGTCCAGGGCCTTACTGAATTTCTGCCGGTGAGCAGCAGCGGCCATCTCGAACTGGCCAAGTACGTTCTGGGAGACACCAGCCTGGCGGAGGAGAGCCTGCTGATGACCGTAACCCTGCATGCCGCTACCGCCCTGAGTACGCTCGTGGTCTTCCGCAAGGATGTGGCGGAGATCATCCGGGGCCTGTTTCAGTTCCAGTGGAATGAGCAGACACAGTTTTCGCTGATGATAATAGTGTCAATGGTTCCCGCCGCTGCCGTAGGGCTGTTGCTGGAAGACCAGATCGAACTACTCTTCAACCGTAAGATACTGCTGGTGGGCATGATGCTCATCATCACCGGCCTGCTGCTCTTCCTGGCAGACAAGGCCCGGCTGACGAACCGGACGGTGAATTTCCGCAACGCCTTCATGGTGGGCATCGCCCAGGTCATTGCCATCCTGCCCGGCATTTCCCGCTCGGGCGCCACCATCTCCACCTCTGTCCTGCTGGGCATCGACCGCGAGAAGGCCGCGCGGTTTTCCTTTCTCATGGTCGTGCCGCTCATTTTGGGAAAAATGGCCAAAGACCTGCTTTCCGGAGAGCTCTCGGGCAGCATGGCCAACCTGTTGCCGCTGAGCCTGGGTTTCTTAGCTGCCTTCTTCACCGGCGCCCTGGCCTGCCTGTGGATGATAAAGCTGGTAAAAAATAGCAAGTTGGCCTATTTTTCTGTATATTGTTTTATCATTGCGGCTTTAGCCATTGCAGCATTTGTATTTAAATTTTAATTTTCTGACAATTGGATGGAATGAATGCTGAAGACAACCCTCTTCCGCGATACGATTTTCTGGCCGGTGCTACCCTGCTGGTAGACAAACCCAAAGGCTGGACTTCCTTCGACGTAGTTAATAAGATCCGCTACAAGCTCAAACACCGTTTGAAGGTGAAAAAGATCAAAGTGGGCCATGCCGGAACACTCGATCCCATGGCCACCGGCCTGCTGCTGGTCTGTACCGGCAAATTCACCAAGAAACTTTCCGAGTTTCAGGGCCTGCCCAAAGAATATGAAGGTACGCTGCGCCTTGGCGCTACCACGCCTTCCTATGATGCGGAAAGTGAGGTGGAAGAGGCTTTCCCCACGAACCATATCACCCCTGAACTGATCGAGGAAAAACGGCAACAGTTTCTTGGGCAGATCGAACAGGTGCCGCCTATGTTCAGCGCCATCAAGGTGGATGGGCAACCGCTCTACAAAAAGGCCCGGCGCGGGGAAATGGTGGAGATAGAGCCCCGGCCGGTGCATATCGCTGAGTTTACCATTACCGGTATCGAAATGCCGGAGGTACATTTTCGTGTGAAATGCAGCAAAGGCACCTATATCCGCTCCCTGGCCCATGATTTCGGCAAGGCCCTGGGTAGCGGCGCATACCTGACCGCCCTGCGCCGCACCCGGATAGGCGATTTCAAACTGGAAGACGCCTGGAACCTGGAGGAACTCGTGTCCTTTATCGAGGACGCTCCGCTTCCGGAGAAAAGCCATTAGTGGCGGATGGCCTCTGAGCAGAGGAATCAAATCCCCGCCCCCCGCCCCTTTGCCACTTCCTGACAAACAAAGGCCTCCACAAAAACCCGGCTTAATCCCTTATTTCTTTATTTTGGCTAATTACTTTTTTATTTCAATAATTTTCACTCGGCCATGATCAAGAAATACCTGCTTGCCGGCTTGCTGGGCCTGCTGTTTTTTTCCTGCCAGCAAAAGCATATCAATGAAGAAGAAAAACAAAGCGGCGCCGCTTACGCCATGGAAGAATGGGCGATGGTGCGTGCCTACCCTCAGGGAAGGATCT
>CAYVVK010000458.1:0-5809 GCA_964454855.1 uncultured Phaeodactylibacter sp.
GGCCTCGAGTCGCTGGCGCAGCCCTCCGACGACCTCTGCGCCTGCGTCCGGCTGCAGTCCCTCTCAGGGCCTCCCGCCTGCCGATCACCTTATCCGAATTCTACGAAGCCTACGACCTCGATGAGTTTAAGAACTTCAAGGACTCCATTCCTGCCCTGAGGGAAGTGCAGGAAAGGGAAGGCTTCACCCACCTGGAGGTCAACCATATGCTCAAATCCGGCAGAACACTGGAAACCATCCTGAAAACGGCGGAAGAAGAGGAGGCGGACATGATCATCATGGGCACCACCGGCGCCCGCGGCCTGAAGGAGATCTTCCTGGGCAGCACCGCCGGAGAGGTGCTGGAAAATGCCTCCTGCCCGGTGCTGGCCATTCCGGAAAAAACGGAATTTGACGGCCAGATCGACCGCGTTGCCTTCACCACCTCCTATAAAGAGGAAGAGAAAAAGGCTCTCCGCAATGTAATGGAGATATTTGAGCCTTTTCATCCCCAGGTGCACTGTATTAATGTCGACCTGGCGCATACCGATTTTTACACGCACGGCATGGATCAATTCCGGGCGGCCTTCAAGAATGAAAAGAACATGCACTACCACGTGCTCGAAGGGAATGATATCCGGGAGGAGATCTCCGCCTTCCTGAAGGAAAACGAGATCGATGTGCTGGCCATGGTCACCCATAAACGCTCCTTCCTGAATGAACTGTTCAATTACAGCCGCACCAAGATGATGTCTTACCATACCGATACGCCGGTACTGTCTATACAGGCGCATATTTTGCAGTAGGAATCAGGTACTGGCGTTTCGCTTTTGGCAAACTGGATCCCCTTCAGGCTATCCGCCTAAAGTTGGACACTGTTGATAGCCAAAGAGTTGCGGGTTCCCTTAAACCATTCCGACCTCTATTAGCCACCGAAGCCTTGGCGAATGAGGCCGCCTTCCAACTTCCAACTTCCGCCTTTCAACTATGTCCAGCGCTAGATCGACACCCTCTTTCACTGTAAACTTCCTACTGTTATGGCTGCATCATTTCCACCCTCCGGCCGTCCATCAGGCGATAGCCCTTCATCAGGTTGGCGGTGAGGCAGGAGTGGACGGGCAATACCATCATCAGGCTGCCAATCTCTACCTTGTCCAGCAAATTCCCTTCGGCCCGCAGGATGCCGTGCTCCTGGGAGAGCTTGCGCAGATAGGCCTTCGGTTGTAAAAGCTGCCAACCTTCTTCATTCCATTCTGCCGCCAGCCCGTAGAAGGGCGTGCCGTCGGGAAAAGTCAGATAATCCTTGGAAAAATGCACGGCGCCGCCGTAAAGTACGATCTCGCTACGCTCCGGGTGTTTAGCCACCACCGGGCAGGCCATGGCCACGGCAATATCGCCAGGCGTGCAGGCGCCGATCTGCCACTGCATGAGGTCGTAGAAGAGGAAATTGCCGGGGCGGATCTCATCCACGCCGGGAAAATCTTTCATGACGCTGGCGGTGGGTGTATCGCCCACCGAGATCTCCAGCTGGGGGAAACGCTCCTGATAGTGCTCACGTAGCGATCGCATGGCGGCCAGGCTATCTTGGTGGGCCTGGCTGATGCCTGCCTCACCGCGGGCGCCGTAGCTCTGGCCGGCATGGCCGAGAAATCCTGTGAACTGCAGTTTACCGGATTGGGTGAGGAAGTCCAGCAGAAGATCCAGCCGCCTGCTATCTTCAGGGCTCAGGCCGGTGCGTTCATTGCCAATGTTGATCTTCACCCATACCTTCACAGCCTGCTCCAGCTGGCCCTGCAGGGCGCGGGCGCTCTCCATGTTCTCCAGCGTGACGTTCAGCCGGATGCGCCTGGCCAGTTTCTTTATGGTGGCCATCTCCCGGATATTGACGGGGAAGGCCACGGTGATGTCTTCCCAGCCGTCCTCGGCGAAGTACGCCGCCATGCGGAAGGAGGAAACGGTGACGGCCTCCACGCCGTAGTCGCGCAGCCAGCGGGCTACTTCTACTGACTGGGGCGTCTTCAGGTGTGGGCGCAGGCGCAGGCCCAGGCGTTGGGCCTTTTCCGCCATGCGGCGCATGTTGCTGCGGCATTTTGTCTCGTCGAGCAGCAGGGTAGGGGTGGTGATGTCGTCGAACATTGTTGGGTTTTGAGGGAAAGATAGAAGGAAAAAAGGTAAAAGGTAAAACCGTAGAAGGTAAAAGTCAAAAGGCTACCGGGGAACGCCCTACCTTTTTGGGCAGGAACGCCAGGGCGGGCAATAGGTAGTAGCCCGAAGGCCGGGAAAAAATCAAAAAATAAAAAGGTGGCGGCAGGCCAGCCGCTATCATTCAGGCCGCCTGGGAGGAAGACCTGGTGGTGCTCAGCGAAGCCGATACAGAAAAGCGGGCGGAGCTGTTCTCTACCCTGCATGAGAAGGTTCGGGAGGAGGTGTCTTGCCCTACCCTGGTTGTTTTGAGGGAAGGAGAGTCCTGAAGTCAATTTGTATTATCCTCGATCACTTTTTGGGCCTTGGGAATAAGGTTGGGGATGGTAACAGTCGACGTCTTCCACACCACATCCAGGCCCACATCAAAATAGGCATGAATAAGCCGGTCTCTCATTACGGCGCCTTCACGCAACCTTAATACAATTTAACATCTTCTTTATATCAACACACCAAAAGGCGGACGTTATAGGGGCAACAAAAATCAAAAACCATGAAACAATCTGCAAAGTTCCTGTTCGCCCTGTTCGCCCTTGCCCTCTTCACCCTGCCGGCCATGTCCCAGGTGCGCGTCAACCCGAAAGTGGGTGTCAACTTCTCCGGCCTGGACGCCAAACTGGGAGACATCACCACCGAGGCCCGCGTAGGCTGGAACGCCGGTATGGATTTCCGCATTGGCGACCGCTTCCTCTTCCTTAACCCGGGGGTGCACTACTACAGCTATACCGCCCGCCTGTTTAAGGATGTACAACAGCCCAGCGATGTGAAGTTTGAAGAGGAGACCACCATTCAGAGCATCAAAACCCCCGTCAACCTGGGTATCCGCCTGACGGGCGATAATGGCCTGTTGGGCCTGCACGTCAAAGGTGGCGTAACGCCCACTATGGTCCTGGGTGTCACCGAGCGCGAGGACTTCTTCTTCGACAAGGATGACCTCAATACCTTCACCATGGGAGCCAATGTCGGCGCCGGGATCGACTTTCTTTTCCTGACGCTGGACGCCAACTACGAGATCGGCCTGAATGACTTCTTTGCAGACGCGGAAGGGAGGAATAATGTGCTTACGGTCAGCCTGGGGTTGAAGTTTTGAGTGAGGAGTTTTGAGTGAGGAGTTTTGAGTTATCCTGAAAAAACACCGTAAATAGTTGGGCAACTCGAAACTCGTCACTCAAAACACAAAACTTATTATTCCTTATCTATCTCGATCACCATTCCCACCGCCGTCTTACTTTCCGTATTGGCCTCGAAGGCCACTGTTTTTCCCGCTTTGAACTGAATGTCCGTCACCCGGCTGCTGCCGAGGGCTTCGTTGAGCTTGCCGGCGTAATCGGCGGCGCGGCTGGCGTTCATCCGGCTGTTGAACTGCTGAAAGTCGATGGGCTCTTTGCTCACGACTATGGCGATATAGTCTTTGTTGCCGATCTCATCGGCCACCATGGAATAGTCGTTGGGGAAGACCCGGGTGCCGGTGATGCCGCAGTAAGGAGAGTGTTTTTCGGTATATGGAAACAGCACATAGCTGGAGCCGTCGGTTTCCTGGCCGAAGACGTAGATGTAGGCCTCGATGGAGTTGGCCACCAGCACTTTAAACTTATCGCCTTTTTGGATAGGCTTGATGGTGCGAAACACCATGCTGTCGTCCTTTCGGAACAGGCCGATGGTATTGCGGGAGTTGACGTCCACCAGGCCGAACTCCACGGCCATGCGGCTGCGGTCCTGTTCGCTGGCCACGGGGTATACGCCGTAGGCTTCTTTGGTGAAGTGTTCGAAGTCGCGATACTTAACCCAGGCGATGCCTCGGTTGCCCCATTCCTCGCCCCAGCTGTTCATGATCTGGAAGGCGCCGCCCTCCTTGTTGTCATCGTAGCCGATGAGGCACATGGCGTGGCCGCCGAAGCCGCGCATGCCATAATCGCGCTGAGAGGGCTGCCACAGATCCTGAGAGAGCATCTGGCTCATGAAAGAGCCGCCCACCATCATGCCGATGACGACGGGATAGCCCTGCGCCAGGTGCTGTTTGATGGCCAGCAGGTCGGGTTTGTACTGGCTGGCGCCGACGGTCAGGCGGTCGAAACCCTGTATGCGATAGCGGGAGCCGATCTGTTTCTGGCTGGGAGAAGGCTCTTTGGAGCAGCTGCTCTCATTGTACCCGAACTCGCCGAAGGGCAGGCCGCCAAACTGCTGCATGGCCTTCATGGCGTCGAGCATATAGGCCCCCTGGCAGCCGCTGAGGGCGATCTGGTTGTAGAGGTAGGCGGGGCTAAAGGCCACGCTGTTGGGGTCCTGGCCGGTCTGTTGCGCTTGCAGGATAGAACGCGCGCCGTAGGCGCTGGCCCAGCCCACGCAGGAGCCCTGCTTACCCTGGTGGCGGCGCTGCGGGGCGTATTGCTGCAGCGATGCCCGCGGGGGAAGCTGCTGCTGGCCGCCGTAGCCGTAGGAGACCGGCGCGAAGACCTTGGCGCGGTCGTAAACTTCCTGATCCAGGCTGGCGCCCAGGGAGAATTCCGGCGCATCGTAGTCCTGATATCCGCCGCCCCCGCTGAGCATCTCGCTGCCGCCAAAAAAGAAATACCAGACGCCGCCGATGAGCAGGATGGGGATCAGCAGCTTAGGCCGTTTAAAGAGAAACATCAGGATAAGCGGCAGGAATTTGATGAGTGCGTTGCCGCCGCCGCGCCTGCCGCCCCCGCCGGATTGCTGCTGGGGGTCGTCGTCTTTGTCCATTCTGATTGGCATAGAATAGTCTGTTTTGGTTTGGTGGAATAAAAGTCTTGAATTTGAAAAGGATTACCAAAATTAGTAAATGCGCCATGAGCTTACGGCTTTTTGGACGCAGGCATGAAAGAAAAGTATCAAAATAGAAGGAGATGTCAATTAATCAAGCCGGGGTTTTTACGCAGTTTTTCTTATAAGGTTTCGAAAGAAGTAGAAGCAGAAGAAGGAAAGGGCCTATCCGAGTTTGGTATCGCCGTAGTACTTCAGGCTTACATTCTTACGCAGCTTGACGTAGTAGGTGATCTGCCCCACATGGTAAGAAAAATGCTCCACCACATGGACCAGTATGCTCAGGCCCGTTTCTTCGTACACCTGTACCGGCCGTTGGCGCAGCAGCTCCTCCGGCTCTACCCTTTGTAGTACCTCCTCGATATCGCGCCGCAGGACATCCAGCATGTCCATTAGCTGAGTGGTGGGCAATGGCCCTTTCTCGTCAAACTCCTGCTGCCGCTGCCGGGTATCAGGCTGCCCACCCAGGCCGCTGACGATCCACTGCCGGGCGTTGCCGCAGAGGTGCAGCACCAGGTTGCCTACGCTGTTGGAGTTGGCGTTGGGGCGTTGCCAGATCTCTTCTACAGTAAGCTCCTGCAGGCATTTTTTCAGGCGCGGAAAGGATTCTTCGAACAGGCGGCGGCGCGTTTCGGCGATCAGCGCATCCCGGAATTGCTGGGGGTAGGGCATGGAAAAAAAGATTTATGATTTTCGATTTTTGGATCTTGATTTATGATTTGCCGGGGGGCGGCCGGCTAACCGGTTTCCCAAATCAAAAATTAAACATCGCACATCAGAAATTAAGAATGTGGTTTTTGGAAGCTCCTAGTGCAGTCGGCAGTAAATAGTTGGCAGTAGGCAG
>CAYVVK010000459.1:0-5787 GCA_964454855.1 uncultured Phaeodactylibacter sp.
TGAACTATACGGCTCTGCCGTAATTGTAAACTTTATTTTTGGACAGTTACTTAGTCCAAGTTGTACGTTTTTCATTTGATTTCTTTTCTTTCAAACAGCGTGTAGATATACTTCCGCTCATCCCCCGAAGGCATGGTATAGGTGTGTTCGAAGGCCCGTTGTAGTTCAAAACCGCTTCCCAGCTTTTCGGCCAGCATATGCTGATCGTAGCGGTGCACGGACAGGCCGCTGCATTTGGCGGCGCCTTCCAAATGGAAAGCGGCAAGGATCACGAAGCCGCCCGGTTTGACCAGCTTTTTCAGCAAGTTGAAATAGGCGTTCTGTTCTTCTTTTTCGGTGAAAAAGTGGAGAACGGCCCGGTCGTGCCACAGATCCACCGGCCCGATGCGGGGCAGCGCCCGGGGCCGGGTCAGATCGTCGACCACCCAGTGGATCTTCTCTTTTTCCGCTCCCAGGCGTTGTTTCAGTTTCTCCAGGGCCCGCGGGCTGATGTCGTTGACGATGAGGTTGTGAAACCCCATTGCGAGGAGTTCGTCCACGAGGGTGGTGGCGCCGACGCCGACGTTCAGCAGGACGGCGTCACGCGGCAGCCCGCATTCCCGGATGAGGCGCAGGGAAGGCTCGGGAGCGGCTTCGTACCAGCCGAGCCGACAGATGTCTGCTTTGTCATAAACCTGATCCCAGTGTGATTGATAATCTTTATCTGTGTTCATAGCACTTTTTTTAAACAGTATGCCGCTTTACGGCTCATTCCGCGGCCAGTTCGTACTCCAGCGGGCTCGCTTCTATTTTCCGGGCCCTATAGCCTTTGGCGCGCAAGAGCTTCACCGCCTCGTCGGCCAAGGTGCAGAACATGCCCCGGCAGTAAGCGATGATCAGCTTGTCTTTTGGAAGGCTGCCAAGGCGTTCTTCCAATTCATCCAGCGGAATGGAAGCCGCTTCGGGCAAATGCCCTTTCTGGTATTCATCCTTCGGGCGTACATCCAGCAAGTGTACATCCGGCCTTCCTTTGATCTGATCCAGTTTGGCCGGCAGGTCAAATTCATTCGATATCCGGAGCTGATCCATTGCTTCCCTGACATGCGGCGACAGCGCCAGTGTAAGGTCCCGCAGGCCCTTCCAGGTGCGATATACCTCCCCGGAAGCCAGGGAATAATAAACCTGAACCCCTTCTTTGCGGGCTTTTACCAGCCGCTCCTTTTTTAAGGTCTGTAAATGCTGAAGGGAGCACAATCAAAGACAAAGGAAGGTAGGCCACCTGGGCGAAATTGAATTCGGGGAGATGAAAATTTATATGCAGAAAGAACAGATGAACACGACCCCGCGTTTGCGTTTAGTTGCCTTCTTACAGCCCGACCATACGGCCCCGCAGGAAGGGCTAAAAAGGACTAACGATATACCATCCCTACTACAGGAACTGCCTCCTCGATCTTCCTCAACCCGTATATGCCCTTAATGAACAGGCTTCATTCAATGCCCATAATGCCTCAGTGTTCGCCGGCTTAGTTCAATTTATCGACCTTTGGTGGACAGAGCGCCAACGCTATGGCCGTCGCTGCGCTCCGCCTCGCTTTGGCGCTTTATTGTTCTACGCATTCCAATTTTTATAATCTCTATCGTTTAAAAAAACTGTGTTATATGTAATCTCTCGAAGATTGTCTTTATAGTAGCAAAGAAGGAATACCTCAAGCTACAGTAGTTCCTTTACATCTTTATTATCTCCATACTCTTCGGCAACTGCTTCAATCAAACTATCGAAATTTATATTACCTCCTCCACCTAACTTTAAGGTTCGAATGGCTTCGACCCATTGACCTTTACCTGATTGGCCTAGATTAATTAGAGATAAATCTCCACCTGTAGCTATCCATATTTGATTATCTCGCAATCCTCCTGGATAAAGCTTGCACATAATTTCAACTAGTTTTTGTTCGACGGTGCGTTCGGTTGTGGAATCTGAAAAATCTAGTTGCTCCAGCAGGCCGAATAAGAAGGCAGCCACGTTGGCCGAGGCGTAAGGTTGGGAGCCTTTGCCGTCCATTTGTCCTTTATCATCCACAAGATCAGAAATTCCGCGAAGCAGCAGGGTTTTAACCAAGGGCCGCATTCGGCAGACTTCCAGAAAGCCGAGGCCTTCCATTTCGATGGCGAGGGCATGGCTGGCGTTTTGTTTAAGGAATTGATGAAGTTCAGAATCAATGGAAGCATCCACTTTCTCACCAGAAGCAATAGTGCCAGTATAGGTTTGGATGGAGAGAGCAAATTCCGGGTTCAGTAGTTTCGCCTTTGCGTGCATCCATTCTTCGCTTGTTGCATATCTCCCAGCTATCTGCTCTAGCTTATAACTGGAAGCCCCAAATTGTGGGCGGGGTTTAAGATTACCTTCTTCGGCCTTTCCACGCTCGTAACCATAAACGTCCCGGCCGATGACGATGTCCCCGACTTTTACATCCTTTAATCCACCAGCCACACCCGCAAAAAAGACATATTCGGGATCAAAATGAGCGATGGCTCGCTCGGTTTCGATGGCGGAATTGACGTTGGTTTGATCGGTACGGGCAACGATCACTTCGAGAGTTTCACCGTTGCAGGTGTATATGCCTTTCGTGTAGTCCGTGCCAGTTATGGGGTGTGAAACTGGCTTGATGTTACTCAAGTATTGCTCAATCGCACGACGTTCCACCTCCAGTGCTGTGAGAATAAGTATAGGTTTCTTCATAGCGTATGCTGTAGGCTTTTGAGTTCTTCGTTTCCAGGATATAACCCTCGCATTTCCTTGACTAGCTCTTTAGTTTTGGGAGTCCCATTGTAACGCAGTATTCGAACAGCACGCGTCCATTTTTCGCGGCCATTACCGGATTTATCCAATCGTGCTAGGTCCCCACCTGCACTTTCCCAAAGTCCATTTTCCTCTGGGCCTCCAGGAAACAGTTTGCATGAGATTTCCAAAAACTCATTCCACCATTCATCACGTGTAATCGCATCAGGCTTCAATCCACTAATCCTGATCCGCTGCCAAAATCCAAGCAAGTGACTGCATTGCAACAAGGCTGGCACTAAGTCCCTTCTTTGAGAACGTTTGTCGTACAGCGCTTCAACTACCGTTTTCCAATTGTTTTTAGAAACAAGCTGACCAAATCCGTCCGCTTCTTTTGATGAAAAGCTATGGGCCTGCATCAACTGTATTGCATGCCGCGCTTCCAGTCCGGGTAGTATATCGAACAAGCGTATAATTTTGATGAGCGGAATGGTTTTGCTACCAATGATCTGCTGTTGCACTTCGTGCGATTGCACTCCCTTTTTCAACTCGGTTTCCAGGTCGTTATAGTGTAACCTGCCGATGGCGAGTTCATCGATCAGTTCTGCAAGCGTTGCGGTAATGAATCCGGAACGTGCCTTCGCGGGAAGCTCATGCCAGATGGACACCCGCTCGGGATAGTCTTTCAGGCTGCTGTGCTTTCCGGTGCTCATAGCATTGAGCAGGGTTTCGCTAAACGAATTTCCGGCCAGCAGGTGATCGAGAATCTCGAACAGGGTTTGCTGCGGATTGGAAATGCCCGACCACACTTCGTTGCCTTGTTCAATGGCTGCTTCCCAGCAGTGCTGCCACCCTTCGCTAGCGATGTCGATGCCTTTCAGCAGTTTGCTGTTTTCGGCAATCAGTTTTCCTGCGATACGATGCAACCGGGCATCTGTATGACCAGCTGCTACAGGCACAAATGCACTTCCTTTGATGCTTTCGGACAGGGCTTCGAGTGCTACGGTATGATCTTCATCCGTATCAATGCGCAACTGTGCTTCGATGGCTCTTTTAGCGGAATAACATTCTGCGGCCACTTTCGCGTGCAGCACAAGCCAGCCCTTTTGTTCGGCCATGTGCAGCACCGCTTCGGCAACTGCTGTTTCCAGCTTTGGGATTTTTTGGGTCAGCTCGTTTTCAGCATCATCCGGTAACCAGGCATTGTGTTGGGCAATCAACGCAGGTTCATTTTTCATCCATTGCCACAAAATGGGGGCATCGCTGGGTTGTCCTTTTTTCAGCCGGGTATTTGCATAGTCCAAAACCGTGTTGACCCACCAGTTTTTCGTTTTGGCTTCCAGTGCTTTTGCCAGCACAATACCGCACTCTTTCGCATACTTTCCCTGAAGAAGATGGATGGTAAGCCAAACGCGTACCGCATCCGAAACGGAAGTTATTGCATTCGGAAATCCTCTCCAGCTTTGATAAATGAGAGCCGTGAACTTATTGACTGGTGCATTACGAATGGCTTGAAGAATAGCAGTCATCAGCCTTTCTTTGCCTTTGATACCAACCCTTTCATTGGGACTAATCTGCGAAACAAAATGAGCCAACACTAATAAGTGGTTAAGTCCAGGGTGATTATCACTTTCACTTTGGTGGTAGGCTTTCCCATAATCCTGAAGCTTGTTAAGCTGTTCAAAAGATTCAATTTTTGGAGCAAAATCATCCATCAAAACTTGAAAGGGTGCGGCTTCTTTGGTGTTTCCCACCAGCCAGTGCGCGGCTGCGGATTGGAGTGTTTCGGTTTCTGAAGAATCGATTACGCGAAAGGAATGCCGTTCCCATAGAGTTTTAGCCTCTTTGGGAATGTAGAGTAGGTTGAGGTATTCGTTTTTGGCATAAGAGGGACTGAATGCTGCTCCGATTTTCAGGGTGTGCCTTACCCCGGCCGGCAATTGCGGCCAGATTCGAGCCATCCATTCCCAGTAGCCTTCTTCCCCTAACCAAACGAATGGCTCGTTTTGCAGTAAGGCATTGGTGGCGGCTGCTTCCTTCCCATCCACTACTCCCGTTGTCGGGATAGCTTCCTGCGAGTGGTACTCCAGTGGGTGCATTTCCGCTTCTTTTTGAATGCCGGGCAGATGAAATTGAAACAGGTCGCTGAGGTTGTGCACTCGGTGCAGGTCGGCTTTTGGGATGAACAGGACGTGCGAAAACACCCGCCCGGAACGCAGTCCAGGACTTATATCAGGAAATGTTTTAATCAACAGAAAATGATCTTCGGCAAAGAAACCACGCACCACGGGACCGGACAAAACCCCACCTTCCGGTCGGTCGGCCAAATCGGTGTAACCGCTTACTCGCCTGAACAGCTCTTTTTAAGCGAGAATGAGTGGCAAGACGTGCTTTCTGAGTGGCCACGTTTTGAGGCTTCCAAGCGCTATATTACCGGCATTGATTACCATGCCAATAGCACGGCCAACCAAACACCTGTACTTGAACTGCTTAAAGCGCAGTATCAGCAAAGCCGCACCCCTATGATCATCGCCTGTATGCGCGACAGTGCGCGAGAGCGCCTTGCCACCATGCTCAAGGAGCTTGAAGTACCTACCGCCATGCTCGATAGCGGCATTGATGCCTTTAGCCATAAAGTAACCCACCCTGTTTATTTAATGGTTTTACCCCTTGAAAAAGGCTTTGAGAGTGACACGCTCACCCTTATTTCCGAGCAAGAATTATTTGGCGCCAAGCAAGCAGGGTTGAAGAAAAAGAAAACCGCCAAAGGCACTTTTATGCTCGAGGCCTCGGGCCTCACACCGGGCGAGCTGGTGGTGCATCAAGCCTACGGGATTGGGCGTTTTCTGGGCTTAGAGATGTTGGATGTAAAAGGCATCACGCACGATTTTTTAAAAGTAGAATATGCCGAAGATGCCAAACTCTTTGTACCGGTAGAAAATGCGGAGGTCATTAGCCGCTATGGCAGCCAGGACGAAGCCATTGAGCTTGATAAAATGGGAGCGGCCAACTGGCAAAAACGCAAGGCC
>CAYVVK010000460.1:0-5191 GCA_964454855.1 uncultured Phaeodactylibacter sp.
TCGGAAGTTAACATTTTATCTTTGTAAAAGTTGTGTGCATAGAGTAGTTCAGGGGATCGAGGGGCTGCGCAGGCAATGCACAAAATCAGTTGTCATTAAGTTTAAAGCCTCTCGAAATCCATTTAATGCCTTTACTTGTTATCAGAAAAACAATAACTTAGGAAAAAGTTTGCTTATGCAGGCCGCCGGAAAGAAAAAAGAAGCGCAAGCAGGGTATGAAGAAGTGCCAGAAGGCCTCATCTATGAAGTCCTGGATGGAAAGCCCATCTACTACAAGGGATACAGAGAGGTACTGGCTGAAAATAAAACCCTGGAAGAAATTATGGGTAGTAGTGGTTTACAATCGGTTATCATCGAATATTTATTAAGAGTATGCTATAAGGTATTCGATGCTTCTGCCTACAGGGTATTGACTAATGAAATTGGCAGCCATATCGACAAGAGAAATAACCTCTCCAATGATATTGCTATCTTCGATAAAAAGGTGCTGCCTGCTGAAAAGGTCACCAGGCGCTATCCGGATGTACCTGCCAGGATCGTCTTCGAAATAGACCTGGATGGCGAAGTTGGAGCGGGCGAAACCTTCACCGAACATGAATACATCCATACCAAGGTCCAAAGGATGTTGGACTTTGGGGTAGAAAAAGTCTTTTGGATCACTTCCAAAACCCGAAAAGTATTGGTGGCCAAACCTGGCGAAAACTGGCAGATCATTGACTGGGACAGGGATATCGAACTGTTGGATGGCCATTCCTTCAATATTGGAAAATACCTGAAAGAAGAAGATATAAGGCTTGAATAGAAAGTGAAGCCGAACCGGTAGTGCCTGCGATGAGAATGGGTTTCGTAGGAGTTGGTTTTACTGGTTGAGTTATGCTTATAAGATAAAGCCTTTTCTCCAATTAATGTGGGCCCTAGTGCAGTCGGCAGTAAATAGTTGACAGTCGGCAGTCGAAATAATCAACGGGTTATCAATCTATTATAACACCAACTACCTGTCAATTAATTAACTCTCAAAGCACTAGCCTGAGATCTTTCCCGGCAGAAAAGGCCTGTAATGGTGCATCAGCACCTCAAAGGCCTCTGCCAGGCTGTGCCCAAAAGTAAAGATCCCCTCCTCATGCCCCTCCATCACAAAGACCTTCCGTTCCGGCAGATCCGTCTCCCTCATCAGCTCGATAATGGAGGCCACCATCTCCGGAGAGCCGTAGGGCGCGTTTTTATCGGTAGTCGGTACTTTGTGCAGCAAAGCCTTCCACATGCCCGGGTGGTGCACGTGAATGACGCCATTCACCCAGGGGCACTCCTGATAGACCGCCGCATGGCTCATCGATTCGGAAGATGCGATGATGGGCCCTTCGCACCACAGGCGGTTCTGTTGGGCGTCAACGCGGGTAACGGTGGCGTAGTGGCGCTCATCGAGTTTCGTAAAATTGCCGGTGGCGGAACCCGAAATGACAAACTGCCCTTCATCACCAAGCCGCCGGCTGATATTGCCGAAACCAATACCGTTGGGATAAGCGCCGATCAAGCCCAATTCATACAAGCGTTGCCGCCAGGCATTTAGGCCCGAGATAGCCGCTGCCGGCAGGGGAAGAGCCTTCTTCCAGTGCGCATCAAATTTTATATAGCCTTCATCCATCATAAAGTGGAAATTAGAGATCGTAAATTAACGCAATTTTAAAGATCCGGCGGGGCTGATCTTCAGAATATATTCAGGTTTCCGGGTGTAGCTTGTGGAGCATGAACATATTTATTTAAACCAGGCTGCCATACCCAAAAAGCAGCTATAGCCATCAGTTTAACCATGATTGCATTGAGAAGGAGAAGGCCCGTTTTTTTTGAAGATTTTGAAGGCCTGCAAGGAGCAGAAATGAAACCTTTTGTCGCCATCGGTTTCGAGGAAGGCGAAACAACGAACAAGGAGGCCGCGCCGCCCGTTGTATCTCCGGATGATAAACCGCTGAATATCAATTCGCCACAATCCGTTTGGAAACACTTGTTTCAACTAATGAAAAAGGTTTATAATAAAAAACTTGCCAATCCAAATTTTGCCAAATAGGATTTCTCAAACCTTGCTTTTGACGAAACGGTTTATTACCTTGAAAGGCAGTTTAGAGGTTTAAATTCAGAATTTTTTCAGAATTGCCCTCTAAACTTGCCTCATCATTTTTAAACCAACAAAAGGTCAGTAATGTCAAATACGGTAGTAAGGTATTCGGACTCCGAATTGGCTGAATTCAAGGCGTTGATCGAAAAAAAGCTGAATAACGCTCAAAAACAGCTCAACTCCCTGCAGGAGCAGATTCTGGAGATTACCGAAAACACCAGTGATGAACACGGGGGCGATTGGATGGACGACAGCAGCATCAACAACGATGTGGAGATGCTCAACAACATGGCCATCCGCCAACGTAGGTATATTAAAGACCTGGAGAATGCGCTGGTCAGAATACGGAATAAAACTTACGGCATCTGTTCGGTGACCGGGGAACTGATAGATAAAAAAAGGCTGCTGGCCGTCCCTACCACCACCAAAAGCCTGCTGGCAAAAACGCAGGAGCAGAACCCTGCCCCGGAACGCCGCGCCGCCACTTCGGAGCGCCCCAAGCCAAAACCTACAGGAGAAAAGAAAGTCATCACAAGGGTGATTCGTAAAACCTCCACCAAGCCGACACCGCCCAAACCCGCGGACTTCGATGATGAAGATGAAGAGTTCAATCTCGATGAATTCTACGATGACGATGCCGATGAGCTGGATAAGACCATCGTCAACCTCGATGATTTTGCCGACGAATCCTCCGAGGAGCTGGATGATGAGGAAGATGACATCGAGTTGTAGCGGCTAATTTTCCAGATTTGAAAAACGGCGCTGAATGGGCTTCTTTGTGAAGCCCATTCGGCGTTTTACCTTCTTACACCGGGCTCTCCCAGCGGGGCCTTCCTCTAAATACACCAATGAGGGCTGCAGACGTTCTTATCAGTATTCGCAAAATATCCCGTTCCGTCAACCTGGAGAGCAAACGCATCGAAAAGGAATATGGCATAAGCATCCCACAGTTGCTTACGCTCAGCTTTCTGAAGGAGCAGCCCGGCTTCCAGGCTGCCCATAAGGATATCAAAGATTTCCTGAACCTCAACGCCAGTACCGTAACCGGTATCATCTCCCGCCTGGAGAAAAAAAACCTGGTGGCCAGGTTGCCCCGGGCCAACGACCGCCGCGTCAGCATGATTACCCTCACCGAATCCGGCTCCCAACTACTTCAGGCTGCTCCCAGCCCCCTCAATCCCAATATCTCCCGACGGCTGCAGGCTCTCTCTCCCGAAGAGCTGATACAGCTGCAGCGGTCTTTTCAATTTATCATCGGCATCCTCGAAATTGAGGAAGAACCCCTCTAACTCTGGCCGGCAAACCCACAATAAGTAAGCGGACAGATTTATTTTACTTGTACTGCTTCGAAAGCAGAGTCTGAAGCGCTTTGTTCTCAGGCGTTCCGAGAAGATTGGTGAGCATGGCGAAACCCGCCCCGGTATGGGTATGGGTCTGGGTCTGGGATACATTGTTATATTCTTATATTGTTCTGTCCGCCTACTTAGTTGGTATAGGAAATAATTCTTACCTTTATGACATCCTGAAAGAAACCATGCGGGTGGCACAGGTGTTTTGTAAATGAGCTGTGTCCGGCCATAAATAGTCGGCCAATCGTCAAGAACACCATGCCAGGGCTCCAGCCTTGAAGAGCCATGCTCCACATCTAATTTAAGCGATCGGCTACAAAGGAAATCATCAGACCGTGCTTCCTGAGGGAAAACCCTTGCTGCAGAAACTTTTTGCGTGCTGATATTTTTTTTAACTCCTCAATCTTACGCCTATGACAAAACAAACGCTACCCGGCCACCAGTGCCTGCTCCAGAATAACTGGAACGGGCAGAAATTCATTAAGGTCCCTCCGGAGATTGGTTAATGGACGTTTATGTTTGGCTAAACCCTTTTTTTCCTTAACTAAAACCGGACCATCATGGAAAAATACAGATCCTACACCCTTAGAAACTTTCGCGAGATCCCTCAAATTCAGGGCCACCTGAGTGAAGAAGAAAAATTTAATATCGAAGTAGTTGGGAACATCCTGCCGTTCAAAGCCAACAACTATGTCGTCAGCCAACTCATCGACTGGGATAACTACCGGGAAGACCCCATTTATATCCTCACGTTTCCCCAGAAAGACATGCTGCAGCCAGCCGATTTCGAAGAAATGGCGAAAGCCATTAAAGGAGGGGCCCGCAAACCGGAGCTCAAGCTAATCGCCAATAAAATACGTATGGGGCTCAACCCGCACCCCGCCGGGCAGCTTTCCGAAAATGTGCCCATGATAGACGAGGTAAAACTCACCGGCGTACAGCACAAGTACCGGGAAACCATGCTCTTCTTCCCCAGCCAGGGGCAGACCTGCCACGCCTACTGCACTTTCTGCTTCCGCTGGCCGCAATTCGTGGGTATGAATGAGCTGAAATTCGCCATGCGCGATACGGAGCTCATCATCAAATACCTGCGCTCCCAACCACATATCACGGACATTCTCTTCACCGGAGGCGACCCGCTGATCATGAAAACCAGGATCCTCGCCGCTTATATCGATGCCCTCATCGACGCTAAGCTCCCCAAGCTGCGCACCATCCGCCTCGGCACCAAAGCCCTGAGCTACTGGCCCCAGCGCTTCGTCAGCAATGACGATGCCGAAGAACTGATGCAGGTATTCGAAAGAGCGAGAAAAGCCGGCATCCACCTGGCCTTAATGGCCCATTTTAACCATCCCAACGAACTGAAGACGGAGATCGCCGAGCAGGCCATCGGCCGCATTCTGGATACCGGCGCCGTCATCCGCACCCAGTCTCCCGTCATGCGCAACATCAATGACGATGCCGATGCCTGGGCCGAAATGTGGCAGCGGCAGGTAGAGCTGGGCTGTGTGCCCTATTATATGTTCATCGCCAGAGATACCGGAGCTCAGGACTACTTCGCAGTTACGCTGGAAAGAGCCTGGCATATTTTCCGCGACGCCTATCAGCAGGTCAGTGGCCTGGGCCGCACCGTACGCGGCCCCTCTATGTCTGCCGGCCCCGGCAAAGTGCAAGTGCTGGGCGTCACGGAAGTAGCCGGAGAGAAAGTATTTGCCCTGCAATTCCTGCAGGG
>CAYVVK010000460.1:5201-5777 GCA_964454855.1 uncultured Phaeodactylibacter sp.
GGACCAGTTGTACCCCGCCTTCGGGAAACAGCAATTCTTCTTTGAGAAGGATTACCCGCTGCACCGCAGGCTGAAGGCCCGGCCACAGCCTTCCAACGGACGGGCTGCGGAAAAAGCGGCCCTGAACTAGGAAAGGTAAAAGGTAAAAGACAAAAGGTAAAAGATAAAAGGTAAAAGGTAAAAGGCCGCCTGGCAAATGGCTGCTCCACCTTTTGGCTTTTACTTTTTAAAATTTTACCTTCTACCTTTACCGCTTTCCTCTCTTTCAATTATGCCCGGATTTTAATAAATTACATCCTGTTTGTTTCTTAATTTATTAATAGCACCGTATGCTGATTATTGAAGTCAAGGAAGGTGAAAACATCGACCGGGCACTCAAGCGCTACAAACGCAAATTTCAAAATGCAGGTGTCATTAGGGAATTGCGCAAGCGCCGGGAGTATACCAAACCTTCTATCCGACGCCGTAACGAAGTTCTGAAAGCCGTCTACAAAGAGAAGATGAAGAGCTAGTGCCTTCGGAATTATAGTTCAACAACCCAAGATTTGTGATTTTTCATAGCGCTGGAAAACGGGG
>CAYVVK010000461.1:0-5762 GCA_964454855.1 uncultured Phaeodactylibacter sp.
AACCTGCGTGGTAATAACGGCAATTATAGGCGGGATTCTTTTGCCATTCGGAGCGGCAATTGATGCGGCCTGTCAAAAATGTAACGTCTTTAATTGGGTGAAAAAGTGGTGGATAACACCTACTAAAATTACATTCATGAAAAAGGAAAAAACTTCCAACACACCCGATGCTTACGACTATACTTTCAACTGCAAATGTAAACAAGGTAAAAAGGAGGTTGTTGTTACGGCTGCTAATGATAATGAGGCCCAGAAGAAAGCTATTGAAGCCTGTAAAAAGGCCTGTGGACAATTATAGCCCCAACAAGCTCTGACCCCAGCAAAGGCCTCTACGAACACATCTGTAGCCTGCAAAACCAAAGACTCCCCCCTTCATGTACAAGTTAATAGCGGTGTTCCATAACATTCTGGCCTGTTCCTAGGCTTAGTAGTATCATAACTCAAAACAATAACCCCCATGCTAAACCTAACCTTCCTAGCCAAAAAAGAAGAACTAGCCTTTGCAAAAACCAGATTCCAGGGTAAATGGGCAGGCAAGGCTTGGAAATTCCAGTTGCACCTGAATGGCCTGATCAGGACGAGGGCTGTCATCCTGGCCCTGGCGATATTAATATGCTTCAATGTAATTATCGATTACCTGACGCTGGGAGTCATTCCCGGAGATCTTCTGGCGGAACGAGTGGCCTTCAGCTTGATATTTGCGATCGCTGGCCTTTGTTTTAACCGGTTCAGGGTAGCATCGATAGTAGCGGCCCTTTTGCCAGTCGGCCTGCTGCTTGGGAGCTATCTGACAGTGGATTCCTTCGATGTTTATACGATTGGGTTCCTGGGCGCCGTATTTCTAACGATCAGCCTGGGGTTTTGTCACAACTATGAACTGAAAAGGCTGAGGAGACAAATGGCGCCAGCCATTCCTAAAGACAAGTAGGATAGGGGCTTTTTGATAAATTCCCTATGAAAACCACCATTGAAAATCCCTTTTTCACCAATATTATTACATCAAATGACCCACTCCAAAAAACTTTCAACCCCAGCTTTCGCCTCACTAATTCTCGCCTTGGCCACCCTGTGCCTGCCAACATTTGGCACCGCCCAAGAAGCCCAGAAAAAGATCAAAACCACGCTTCACGAACGCCTGGGAGAGGTCGCTTCCGGAGACTCCATCCCCATCGCCAACCTCCCCGAAGTCCATGAGGGCTTGTTGCTGAAACACGGCCGGGAAAAAATAGAGCAATTGCCCGGGCAATGGGCCTTCCGGTTCGGACTGGACAGCAAAGGGGATACCCTGGAGATGAACAGAAAAGACATGCTGTTGGAAAGGGACGGCGGCTACCTTACCCGTGGCTTTGATTCCGATAAGGAGATCAGCGGCAAGTGGGCCCTGGAAACCCAAACCGGCCATATTTACTTTATCCATGAGACTATCGACGGCCTGCAAAGTGATGAGCCGTATATGCAGTTTAACCAGTGGCTGATACAGAGTATATTCTATGTGGATGATACCCATCTGATCTTTGTAGACTTCAAACCCAAAGCGGAGAACCCGCTTCTTTTTGAGTTATACTTTGCGGTGTATGAGAAATGAGGGCCTTTTGGTATCTCTCCCAAACTACAAACGGCAGAATGCCGATTGGGCAAGCCGGAATCCTGCCATTATTTACACCATATTTGTGTGGCATGGAAGCGTTCGGGCGGCCAAAGGGAGGAAGTGAGGGCGCAACTTGAAGTTGTACCCTCACTTTTTTACAATTTAGTAATACTCATAACTCGTCACCTCAGTAGTACCCCCACCACTAATGGTGCGCCGTACCGGCAGGAAGCCGCCAAAGCCAAAATCATAGCGGATGGTATACTGGATATCGGCCCCGTTCTCCTGCAGGCGGAAGGAGCCCGGCAGGTGATGCTGCATCACTACACCTGGGATCACTTCGATCATGGGGAAATGATTGGCGGCAAAGATATAGTTGCCGTAGGTGCGGGTAGAGTGCAACACGAGTTCTGCGGAATTGGCCTGCGGTGTGTACGTCAGCTGCCTGGTGATATTGCCGTTATTTTCGTACTCATACACGTATTTGAAGCTCAGCAGGTATTCTCCGGAAGGCTGCCGGTGGTGCTCTACCTGCGTGCTCAGGCGGCCGAAGGCATCGTAATCGTACTCGCTGTAGGAGATCTTCACGCCGTCGGAAATGTTTTCCGACCTTACGATCCGGCCGCCTTTCTGGAAGAAATTTTCCTCCCGGTTGGGAAAGTAGATCACCTTTTCGATCAGGCCGTTGTCAGCGTACTCGTAGGTAGTGGTGCCCTGCGAAAAGGCGGGCGTTTCCTTCTCCCAGTGTTTTTTCGCGATTCGGCCCGCCTCGTCGTACTCATAGGTTTCCTTGAAGCGCCAGCCGCCGCCGATGGACTCCCAGGATTTCGGGCGGCCCGTTCCCAGTACTTCTCCCTGAAGGTTCAGGCTAAAGGAAAGCGCGGTACCCTTCTCTATGCCGCCGTCGGTAGCCGTGATGGCAAAGGCGATGGCCTTATCCCCATCCCAGGAAGCGCTGAATTCGGGCAGGGCTTTAAAGCTCACGGAGGTAGCGCCTGCGGCGGCCTGCAGTTCCAGTTTGCCGTTGCCGTCGAGGGCGGGCTGGGTGGTGATGCGCGCTTCGTAGGCGGCGCCGCTGAGCTCAAGGGCCACTTTGCCGGCGCTTGCCAGCGGCCTGGAGAAGACAATGGTGATGTCGATGCCTTCGGCCTGGCCCCTGCTCAGGTTGCCACTGACAGGAGAGAAGTTGGCCCTGGCGGACTCGGCGGGCGACTCGTTATCGGCCATGGTAACGACAAGGCTTTCCTTGGTGCCGATCTCAAAGCCTTCGGTGACGTCGGTGATCTCAAAAGTAACGGTTCTGTCCTCGTTCTGCGCGCTATCGTCTACCGGGCGGATGGTAAAGGCAGCCGACTGGGCGCCCTTAGCCACGGGAAGCTCCAGCAGGCCGTCTTTTACCGCCGGGGTGGTTTGGAAGGCGGCAGGGAAAGCGGAGATTAGCTCGATGGTGAGGGTGCCGGCGCGGGAAGCCGCTTTGTTGAACTGTACCTTGATCTCCTTCGTGCCCGCATTCTCGGCCAGGGTTACATCGGCGCCGAACTGGACAACGGTTGGGGTGGTTCCCGCAGGGGGTGGTGTTTCGATCTCGTCCTTTTCACAGGCGAAGACACCGGCCAGGATCAGCAGGCCAAGCGCCATTTTCAGAATCTTACTCATTGGATATGGTTTAAACAGTGGGTGAATGAAAAATCATCCGTAGGACAGTGGAGTGGGGGAGGAGGTGGCAGGGGGGTGAGGTTAAAAGTTTTAACAGTTCACGTATTGCCTGAGCGTCTGGTGTTTCGCCACGATCCAGTTCATCGCTGCCGGAGAGGCGGATTAGAGGCTAATTTACCGTCGCGAATTCCCCGCCTGATTTAATAGCCTCCGCTTTTGTTTTGGACAGGATTTACAGCCTGCCTGCCTGATCGGCCGTGCCTCACAGGCAGGCTGTAAATCCTGTCGATAAAAAATGTCTCGCTTGAAGCCCAGTAAAATGCTGCTCAGGCGGCCTGCAATCTCTGTCCGCGTACGCAATCCTTTTTTCCAGAAAAAGAATGCCATTTCGGTTTAGGCAAGGCTATTATATACCTGAAAAACCAACACCGCCAAATTCAGGAAAACACCAATCACAGGTACGGCAAGCGGGTAAGTACGCACTCCCTCCGGCGCTTCTTCCTGCCTTTTGATGGCCCAAAGCGCCAGGTTGATCATGATGAAAACGGTGATGAGGATGTAATTGGTATAACCGCTCAATTATGATTTTCAGGTTTTTAGAAGATATTATCCGCAAAAATTTATTTAAAGGGAAGGCGCTGATCATTCTAGGAGCGCGACAGACAGGTAAGACCACCCTTATCAATAAATTTTATGAAGAGAACCGAGAGGATTCCTTATTCCTGAACTGCGATGAACCGCATATACGCACCGCCCTGAGCAATGCATCAACGGATCGGCTGCGTTCTCTGTTAGGGAGGCGAAAGATGGTGTTCATAGATGAGGCACAGCGGGTGGAAAATATAGGGCTTACGCTGAAATTGATCACTGATAATTTGAAAGAAAAGCAATTAGTCGTCACCGGTTCTTCCAGCCTCGATGTGGCCAGCGTTATCAATGAGCCCCTTACGGGTAGAAAATTTGAATACTTTCTATATCCGGTTTCCTTTGGTGAGTGGGCAGCCCATCAAAGCCTGTTGGAGGCTCATGCCTCGCTCGAACGCATTTTGAGATATGGAATGTATCCCGATGTGCTGATCAATCCCGGAGAGGAGGAACAGATCCTTCAGAACCTGGCAGGCAGCTATCTGTACAAAGATATCCTGGCGTTTAAGGATATTCGGAAACCGGCAGTATTGGAAAAATTACTCCAGGCCCTGGCATTGCAAATTGGAAATGAGGTATCTTATAATGAACTGGCCAATCTTTTGCAACTGGATAAACAAACCGTTGAAAACTACATCCAACTACTCGAAAAGGCCTTTATCATTTTTCGGTTAAATCCATTCAGCCGCAATCTCAGAAAGGAGATCAGCAAGATGAGAAAGGTCTATTTCTGGGATCTGGGCATCCGGAATGCACTGATCTCCAATTTTAACCCGCCCGGCTTGAGGCAGGACAGAGGTGCGCTTCGGGAAAATTTCCTGATCACCGAGCGGCTCAAAAGAAACCACTACCGCCAGCACTATGCCAACTACTTTTTCTGGAGGACCTACCAACAGCAAGAAATTGATTTTATCGAGGAGTACGGGGGGAAACTACACGCCTATGAATTCAAGTGGAAGGCCGGCAAAAAAGTGAAATTTCCAAAAGCCTTTACTCAGGCCTACCCCGAAAGCGAGACGGCGGTAATCACCCCTGACAATTATTGGGATTTTTTGTAAATCAAGATCAGGGGTCCTCCAATTCCTCCAGCTCCCCGAGCTGCTGCAGGTAATCGAAGGTCTTCTTCGCCTCCTCTTCATCTACTACGCTGATGGCCACGCCCACGTGGACGAGCACGTAGTCCCCGATATTGGCTTCGGGTACCATGGAGAGGTCTACTTCTTTCTGAATGCCGCCGAAAGAGACTTTGGCGACGCGGAAGGTGTCATCTAATATGGTAGGTATGGCGGTTATTTTTCCGGGTATGGCAAGGCACATGGCTAGTTGATTAAGTTTATAAAGTAAATTTTTCGATTGAGTTGGCCCCCTGTTGGCGGCACTTCGGCTGCCGGTTCCCCCTCCCTCGGAGGGGGCTAGGGGGAGGCTTTTTCCCTCAACCACTCATACCACCGCTCCATCCCTTCGCCGGTGGTGGCCGACAATTCGATGAACTCGAGATGGTGGTTGACGCGCAGGGCGTACTCCTTCGTCTTGTCCACATCGAACTGTACGTAGGGCAACAAGTCTATTTTGTTGATGATGCAGAGATCGGAAGTGTGGAACATATCCGGGTACTTGATGGGCTTGTCGTCGCCTTCCGTGACGGAGATGATGACCACGCGGGCGCCTTCGCCCAGGTCGAAGAGGGAGGGGCAGACGAGGTTGCCGACATTCTCGATGAAGAGCAGGGAGTTCTCCTCGGGCCGCAGTTTTTTGATGGCTTTGTTCACCATGTCGGAGTCCAGATGGCAGCCTTTACCGGTGTTGATCTGCACGACCGGGGCGCCGGTGGCGGCGATGCGGTTGGCGTCGTTGCTGGTCTGCTGGTCGCCCT
>CAYVVK010000462.1:0-5761 GCA_964454855.1 uncultured Phaeodactylibacter sp.
ACATGGGCGCCCACTCCCGATCTCCATCCGAAGGGCGGCGGGCTTCCTTATACTCGGCCACGGCCTGATGGAAGCTGGCCCTCCACTCCTCCCCCATTTCATGGGCCAGAAAGGGGTAGAAACGCGCCCAGTTGTTGCAGGCGAAGTGATATTGCTGCCGCAGGTTGCCGGGAATGCGGAGGAAAGCCCGTGCTTCCACATTTTCGGGTTCCAGCAGCAATTGGGCAGTCGCCGGCTGCAGCTCGTACTTCAGGGGGTCTCCGCCAAAGGCGGTGATCTCGCCTTTGTCATTACGGGCCTTTGGGCCGAAATAACCAGTATCTCCCTGTTTGTAGGCCCTGCCGGTGTAGGGAGAAAAGATGGTTTCGCCCTTCAGCGCCCAGGCCTTCACCGGCAAGCCGGTATCGGGGCAGCGCGAATTGGCCATGCCTCTGATGGCAAAACCCTGGGCCGCAATGCGCGGCAGCATGGGCGCCATGCGCTGCTGAAAACCGGTTTCATCGGGATAGGAACTCACTTCCCAGAGTGCCTGGGCTTTGCAGGCCAGCGAAAATGTGAGAAAAGCGAAAAATGTAAGCAGTCCGTATTTCATTCTTATGTAGATTTTAAGCCCTACTACCTGGCAGTCAGTTATTCGGCGATTCCAGAAAGCGCCCTGCCGGATAGCTGTAGGCATAATCTGTGGAATGGGAATTAATCACGTAAAGCCTTCAGCGTTCTTTCATCTACCTCCCGCAGCAGGCCCTCATCGCTGGGGCCTACATTGAGCAGCAGGTTGGCTTCCATTTTCCGAGCCACTTCCAGATGGCCGAGGATCTGCTCTTTTTCCAGCACAGATGTATCCCACTCGTGCCAGAACCAGTTGCCCGAAGGGAAGCGCTTATCCCCTTTTACGGACATGGTGGTCTCGATCTGAAGCGGGAAGTACTTTTCCTCGCCCAGCCATTCCCACACCTTCTGGTCTTCGGCCAGGCTGGTGTATTTCTCCCCGCTGCGAATATCTACCGGATGCAGGGGAACACCGGGATAGGCCGTAGTGGAATTGTTCATTACCAGGCAATCGGGCTGCAAAGACTTGATGTACTGGTACAAGTGGTCCATCTGCCAGCGGTAGGCCCCTTCCATGCGCCAGGCTTCGATGAAGGCCTGGTTGCGCTCGCGGTTCCACTCTTCTTTCTCAGCCTCTCCTTCCAGCTCTTTGTTCTTTTTCGTCCAGCCGGTTTTCTGTTTTTTCCAGAAGCCGTCGAACCAGACTTCAATGATCTCGCCGTACTGGGTGAGCAATTCTTCAAGCTGGTTTTTCATAAATTCCACATAGGCCCAGTCATCGGTATCGTGGCTCTTTTCATGACGGTCCCAGAGGGAGTAGTAAAAGCCCACTTTGAGGCCGTATTTGTTGGCGGAATTAACGAGTTCCCCCACCAGGTCCCCCTTCCAGGGAGTGGCCCCTACCGAGTAATCCGTATATTTTGTGGGCCAGAGGCAGAAGCCGTCGTGATGCTTGGTGATGAGCACCACGTACTTCATGCCGGCGGCTTTGGCCGCGGCACACCACTGATCGGTATCGAGCTTACGGGGGTTAAACTTTACCGGGTCGAGCGTACCATCGCTCCACTCCACATCGTAGTAGGTGTTGATGCCAAAGTGGATGAACATGCCGAAGCCGAGCTCCATCCAGGCTTTCTGCGCGGGGGTGGGTTCGGCCTGCACAGCAGGTATTTTTCGAGTAGTGCCATGCTGCCTGCCCGGAAGGGCCAGGGGGGCGGCCAGGAGGCCGAGGCCGGAAGTGCTTATGTTTTGCAGGAATTTTCTTCTTTTCATGTTGTTGTTATTTACCACTAAGGCTCGAAGACACGAAGGGGCACGAAGTTTTTTTTCAACTGCTCCTATTGCCTAAATTTTCGAAGGCGTTATCAGCCCTCTAAGCTGAAGCTATCGCGAGTGTGCCTGCCGCCCTTGCTGGCACAGCAGGCGGGGACGCTTTTCCCGAAGTTGAGGGCGACACCTTTTGCCCGGCTCATTTCAGGGCGGAAGGCCTCGCCTTCAGGAGTTGCAGGGGGCCGTCATTTTTGCCCACCAGGATGCCCGGCTGGCCGCCGATATCAATGGCTGCCAGGGCCTTCACATTACCAGGAGCGTAGAAGCCGCTTTCGCTGGTAGGCGCCGGCTCGAAACTTCCATCGCCATTGCCAAGCAGCAGCAGGCCTACGCCGGCATCCGCCCGGGCGGTGCGGTATTCTATGTTGTAGATATTGCCGGCCAGCAAAACATCCAGCTGGCCATCGGCATTCACATCACGAACTACAAAGTCGTGAATGGCCGATGCCTGCGCCCGGGTGGGCAGCGGATGCGCCTCAAACTGCCCCTTGCCTTTATTTTCGATATACAGGCTGGCAAAATTGGTGGCCTTACGGTGATAAGCTTCATCGAGGGCGTCCTGCCCGAAGATATCAGCCACCGTAGCCTTTGCGTAGTCTCCGTAATTGGGGTACTTCTTTTTGACCATCACCAGTTGTTCCTGCATTACGTTGCGGCCATAGAGCGGGTACCGCTTCCCTGCCTGATGATAGGCGGGCACGATATCCAGGCTGCCGTTATTGTCGAAATCGCTGGCAAAGATCTCGAAGGGGCTGTCGGGGCTGGCCTGGAAGCGGTGGTTCAGGCCGAGGTTACCGGCCAGGAGGTCCATGTCGCCGTCTCCATCGAAGTCGCCAGCTGCCAGGCTGAAATACCAGCCGGTGAGATCACCCAGCCCGGTTTGTTCCGTAATTTCAGTGAATTGCCCTCCCTCGTTTTTGAAAAAGCGGAGGTTCATCCACTCTCCGGCTATGATAAGGCCGGGATAGCCGTCGCCATCCAAGTCCATCCAAAGGGCATCCGTAACCATGCCGATATCTTTCAGCGCAGGCAGGGCATTTTCCGAAACCTCTTCAAACCGGCCGCCATCATTCTTAAGCAGAAAGCTGGAAGCCGGCATTGGATAACGCCCCGGCAGCTGCCGCCCGCCGACAAAGAGGTCCGGCTGGCCATCCTGGTCGAAATCCGCAGCCCTGGCACAGGAACTGCTAATGCGGATATCGGGTAATGCAGCTTCGGCTTTGCTGTATTGGCCGGCGCCCTCATTGAGGTACAGGCGGTCCTGCAACATCTCATCGCCTTCGTCCCGTTCATTTCCTCCGCTGGCCAGATAGAGGTCGGCATCGCCATCACCATCGGCATCGAAAAAGCAGCTTCCGGTATCTTCATAGCCCTTATCCGCATTCCAGGAACCCGATATGGCCTCGAAACGCCCCCCTGCTGTTTGCCGGTACAGGCTCCCGGCCTGCCCCAGGGCGCCGCCGATAAAGAAGTCCTCTTTTCCATCTCCGTCAACATCCGCCACCGATAAAGGCGGGCCGAGGGTAGACATTTTATGCGGCAGCAAGAATTCTCTTTTAAAATCCTCAAAAGCATTCTCCCGGTGCGTGAAAGCCAGGCCGGCAGCAGCAGTAACATTTTCAAAGAGGGGTTGGGGTTCCTCCCTGGCGGCCGGCGGCTGTTTATTGACCCCTTCGTAGGGCAGCGTCAGGCTGCGGTTCACCTCCACCTGCTTCATGGCCGTGATTTGCCCGTCGGGCCAGGTGACTTCCAGTTGTACCGGTTCGGCGGTTTTCAGGCCGAAGTGCAGAATGGGTTCTACCGAGGACTGGTAGCCGCGGCTGGTGTACAACTGCTGGTATTGTTCTCCTTCCGAAGTGATGAGCTTTACCCTGGCGCCCAGGGCATAAGTGTTTTTACCCGCCCCCTTAAAGGCGAGGCGGAGATAGTTGTTTTCCGTTTTTTGATCCTGTTCATTTCGATAGATGAAAGCCGGCTCATCGATATTATTGACGACGATATCGAGGTCTCCATCGCCGTCCAGGTCGGCATAGGCGGCGCCCGTGGAGAAAGAGGCCTGGCTGATCCCCCAGGATTCGGTGACGTTTTCGAACTGCAGGCCATCGGTATTGCGGTAGCAGTAATTGAGCACTTTTTCGGAGGGCATGCTTTCCAGTAATTCTTTAAAACGCTCCGGCGGCAGTTGCCCGTCGGGCCCGGCGTATTTGGCGAATCGGGTATCTATGTTGTTGATGAAGTCAAGGTTGAGCACATCCTTGCGCAGGCCGTTGGTGATGTAGATGTCCTTGAGGCCGTCGTTGTCAAAATCCGCCACGAGCGGCGCCCAGCTCCAGTCGGTCTGGGCGATGCCCGCCAGCTGCGCATAATTGCTGAAGGTGCGGTTGCCGTTATTGACGTTCAGGCTGTTGTACATGTACTGGTAGTAATAGCCCTTATCTACAAATTCCCAGAACTTCTCGTAGCTCAGGCCCGCCAGGTTGGCCATACGGCGGTAGTGATCTTCGGCGGCCATGTCCAGTACGATGATGTCCAGCAGGGCATCGTTGTTGACGTCCACCAGGTCGTTGCCCATGCCGAAGTAAGAGAGTTGTTGGGTGGCCTGCCTGACGCCTTCCTTAAAGGTGCCATCTCCCTGGTTCCAGTACAGGTAATCGTGCTCAAAGAAGTCATTGGACACGTAGATGTCATCCCAGCCATCCTGGTCGAGGTCGCCTATGCCTACACCCAGGCCATAGCTGAAGGCGCGTTCGAGGATACCGGCGGACTGGGTCACATCCGTAAAGTACTGTCCATCATTGCGGTACAGCTTATCTCCCGACATGCGGTCTCTGTCGTCAGACACCTGCCCCTGCGGGTCCCGGCCATAGAAATTGATGCCGTGGTTGATGAGGAACAGGTCCAGGTCGCCGTCTTTGTCGTAATCAAAGAAAGCCGCCTGAATGGAATAGCCGGGATCATTGAGGCCATAGAGCGCAGCTTGCTGGGAAAAGGTGCCGTCTCCGCGGTTGATATACAGCAGGTTACTGCGGTTTTCTGCTTGCAGGTTTCCGGAACGGCACAGGTAGATGTCCAGGTGGCCATCGCCGTTGACATCCGCCATGCTGATGCCGGTATTCCAGCTCACTTTTCCGGGAATGCTCAGGCCGGCCCTTTCTGAAACATCCTCAAACTGCATATTGCCTTTGTTGAGGTACAACTTAGGCGGGGCGGTATTCGCGGAAAAACAGATGTCCGGAAGCTCGTCTCCATTGACGTCCCCGATGGCCACTCCGCCGCCATTGTAGTAGTATTGATAGCGCAGGATATTCCGAAAGGGCCCTTCCGGCAGGGCATTTACAAACTGAACGTTGGTTTGTGTGGGATCGAGCTGTGTGAACTGAGGCCCGGATGCTTCTTCATCGGGTCTCTCTTTCTGTTGACAACTGATTCCTGCAAACAGTAGAATAAAAACGAAAAAAAGCGTGTCGATTCTCATAGGCTAGAGCGATGGCATTTGATTAAATCAAAGCGGAGAGCCGGTCGAAACAGCCCTCCGCTTTAAATTAATCATTCCTTACAAAATTCACCTAAAAGCCGTCATTGAGTTCTATTTCGAAATCGGGGATCTCGGAAAAGAAGGGGCTGTCGGGCGGCACGCGACGACTTGGCGAGGTGAGCTGTTTTCAGAACGAGAAGGGCGAGCTATTTGAGCGGGATGTGTGCGAGGATGCAACCGCGAATTCCTGCCTCCTGATTCCCGCATGTCCGAATCGACCGACCGCTGGACGAGAATCGTCCTCCACGTAGACATGGACATGTTCTACGCGGCGATCGAAATCCGTGACCGCCCGGAGCTTGCCGGCAAGCCGGTGATTGTGGGCGGCAGCGGACGTCGTGGCGTCGT
>CAYVVK010000463.1:0-5747 GCA_964454855.1 uncultured Phaeodactylibacter sp.
GCCTGGCGCACGACCTGCGCACGGCCTACGTGTCGCACATCTCCCATATCAGCTCCTTCGCGCTGGCCCTGACGGTGCTGGCCAAAGAGAAGGACGAAAGCCGGATATTCGAACTGGCCAGTGGGGGATTCGATTCCACGGTGCGGCTGGCGAAGAGCTCGCCGGACATGTGGGTGCCCATCTTCCGGCAGAACCGGGATAACCTGCTCGACGTACTTGACGAGCACATCAACCAGCTGGCGCGTTTCCGCAGCCTGCTGATCAAGAAAGACTTTGACACATTTTATAAACTCATTCAAGACGCCAATAAGATCAGAAAGATCTTGTCGTAACTACGAAAAATTGTATTACCATGGAAATGACTTTTCGCCCAATCGTTGAAGGCAAGCCGGCCAACGAACCGCTCGTGATCGCCGGGCCCTGCAGCGCCGAAACGGAAGCACAGGTTGTAGAAACCGCCAGGCAACTGGCGCAGCAGAAAGTAGACTTCTACCGCGCCGGCATCTGGAAGCCCCGCACCCGGCCTAATTCCTTCGAAGGAGTGGGCACCGAAGGCCTGGGCTGGCTCAAGCGGGTCAAGGAAGAAACGGGAATGAAGGTGACCACCGAGGTGGCCAATACCCAACACGTGTTCGAGGCCCTCAAGTACGGCATCGATGTCGTCTGGCTGGGCGCCCGTACTACCGTCAACCCCTTTTCCGTACAGGAGATCGCCGATGCCCTCAAGGGAGTTGACATTCCCGTACTGATCAAAAACCCCATTAATCCGGACCTCAAGCTTTGGATCGGCGCCATAGAGCGCATCTACAAGGCCGGCATTACCCGTATTGGGGTGATCCACCGCGGCTTTTCCTACCATGGCGATACCAAATACCGCAACATTCCCCGCTGGCAGATCCCCATCGAGCTGAAGCGCCTCTACCCGGGCCTGCCCATCCTCTGCGACAACAGCCACATCTGTGGCCGCCGCGATACCCTGCAGGCCGTAGCACAGAAGGCCATGGACCTCAACTTCAACGGCCTGATGACGGAAGTCCACCCCAATCCGGATGAGGCCTGGAGCGATGCCGCCCAGCAAGTAACCCCCCTGCAGTACAAGGAGTTGATGGGGCACGTCATCTTCCGCCAGCCCACTACCGATGACCTGGAATTCCTCGAAAACCTGGAGCACCTGCGCCATGAGATCGACGAGATCGATGAGGAACTGCTCAACCTGCTCAGCAGCCGGATGAAGCTGGCCGAACGCATCGGGGAGTACAAAAAGCGCAATAACATCTCCATCCTGCAGACCACCCGCTGGAATGAGATCCTGGAACGCGCGGTGGCCAAAGGCAAGGTAAAGGGCCTGAGCGAGGAGTTCGTTACGGTTATGCTCAAAGCCGTCCACCAGGAGTCCATCAACCACCAGGCCAAGGTGATGAACCGCGAGGATGTGGCGGGGTAGTGCCGCCCGGCGGCCGGGTTGATTAGGAGTTTTGAACAACTATATTTAAGCGCTATATTTGGGCTTTTCACGGGCAGGACCGCCCTAATCAACCCAGCCGCCAAGCGGCAATCAACCATATCAACCACCATGACCTACGACAACCTACAGATCCAGGAAAAAGACGGCGTCTTCACCGTAACCGTCAATCGCGAAAAGGCCCTCAATGCCCTTAACTCAAAGACCATGCAGGAGCTGCAGCACTTCTTTGAGGAAGACGCCCCTCAGCGCGAAGGGCTCAAAGGCGTGATCCTCACCGGCGCGGGAGAAAAGGCCTTCGTGGCCGGCGCAGACATCAAAGAGTTCCTCGAACTGGATGAAGGCAAGGGGAAGGAAATGGCCCAGCGCGGCCAGGACACCTTCTTTGCCATCGAGCGTTTCTCCAAACCGGTAGTAGCTGCCGTTAACGGCTTTGCACTGGGCGGCGGCTGCGAATTGGCCATGGCCTGCCACCTGCGGGTAGCTTCCGAAAATGCCCGTTTCGGGCAGCCGGAAGTTAACCTGGGCATCATCCCCGGTTACGGCGGCACGCAGCGCCTCGTGCAGTACATCGGCAAAACCAAGGCCATGGAACTATTGATGACCGCCGATATGATCGATGCCCGGGAGGCTCACCGACTGGGGCTGGTCAATTATGTCGTTCCTGCCGGAGAGGAAAAGAAAAAGGCCGAGGAACTGATCAAAAAGATTGCTGCCAAAGGGCCCGTTGCCATTGCCAAGATCATCGAATCGGTAAATGCCTATTTCCAGCATGATGAAGATGGTTTTGCCCGTGAGGTGCAGGAGTTCGGCAATACCACGGCCACCGAAGATTTCAAGGAAGGCACCGCTGCCTTTATCGAAAAGCGCAAGGCGAATTTTAAGGGTAAATAAAAGCTCACTCATGCCAAAAACCAGTGCTGGCCTGCTCATCTATCGTCAGCAGGAAGAAGAATTACAAATCTTTCTGGTACACATGGGCGGGCCCTTCTGGGCTTAAAAGGACGAAAGCGCCTTTTCTTTACCCCCATACGGGCGTAAAACAACTGTGCCCCGCATAAGCAGGGCACAATTGCGTTGGTTGATCGTCCGTATTCGCCGGGAACCCAGGGGGGAAGGTTCTTCCGGCTTGAGATCATCCTTGTTGGTTGTAGTTGTTTAGTTGTCTTTTATGCCTTAGCAGCTGCCTTCTGATCTTATCGGCAGCCGCCGCTACAGCTTTTTCGAACTGATCGCTTTTCTCTTCTGCGAAGAAGGTGTGGCCGGGTACATTTACCCGGAGCTCCACGATCTGTTCTTCCGCATGGCGGTGCCTTTTTTCTCCGATCTTCAGATATACATCCGCTTCCAAAATACGGTCGTAATAGGTTTTCAGCTTTCCAATCTTTTCATCGATTACATCTTGCAGATAATCGTTGACCTGGAAAGGGGCATTCACTTGTACTTGCATATTTATCTGTTTTTGGCGTTTTGCGTTTTCTTCTGATTTCAAAGTAAAGGACATTAACGGAGGGTGTCATGACTTTTATCAGCTCCGGGATATGATCATTATCAGCGTTTTTTACCTGCCTACTCCAGTCGGCAGATAACCAAAACCTGGAATTTTTTGGTTAATTTTGGTGCTGTCATCAGTTTCGGTAAAACCGTATTATGAGAATACTTACCCTTTTCTTTGTTCTGGGTATTGCCCTTTCGCTCTCCGGCCAGGGCCTCAGCGGCCAGTGGGAGGGCTACATCAGCCAGGATGGGAAAAAAGATACCTTCTACTATCAGATCAACGTTCAGCAATCGGGAGGCGCCATTTCCGGCACCTCTTTCTCTAAAACCCCGGATGGCGCCGCATCCGCCGGATTTCAGGTAACAGGCTATCTCGACGGGCAGCAACTGGTGCTGCAGGAAGTGGTGCAACTGGAGCCGGAATCTCCTAAGTGGTGCCTGAAATATGCCACCCTCAATTTTAGTAGCCTGCCTGCCAAAGACCGCCTGTCAGGGCGCTGGAAAGCCGATGGCTGCACTCCCGGCGATATGCTGCTGGAACGCCGGAAAGAACCCGCCGAGCCGGAAGTCGTGGAGAAGGCCATACCTCCTACCATTACCGGTAAATGGATAGGTACCCTCTCGCAATCGGACCGCGACTATGGCTTTTACTTTGAGCTGGATCTCGATGAAGGCCGGCAGGGAAAGTCCTATATCGTCTCTGAAGACAATGGCGGCAGCGCCTTCCACGACATGCAGTGGTCCTATGATTCACTCTTCCAGCTTTTCTCCTTCAAAGAACTGGAGGTGGAAAGCAAGACCGACTCCCGCTGGGAATGGTGCATCAAGTCAGGCATTCTGGAATATCGCCGCGAAAAGAGCCGCGTGGTGCTGGAGGGAGAGTGGAGCGGCTTCATCGAAGGGTATGACATGAATACCGGGCCCTGCGCCAGCGGCAAGGTATACCTGGAAAAACCTATCCTGACCCGCACCATAGTGCGCAACAAGGCCAAGATACAGAAACCCTATGAGGCCGAGAGCCGCCGCAAGATCAAGCTGGAGCGGATACTGGAAGTGCAAAGCCCGAATATCAAGATCAAGGTCTGGGACAACGGCACCGTCGACGGCGACGTGGCCAGCCTCTTTCTGAATGGGGAACGTATCCTCGACCAGTACCGGGTGACCAAACACAGATTGGGCATTCCTGTTACCCTCAACCAGGACGACAACTTCCTCGTCCTCCACGCCGAAGACCTGGGCGATATTTCTCCCAATACCGTCGCCGTATCTGTAGATGATGGGGCCAGGGAGCAGATCATTATCCTGAGCTCCAATTTGGAGGAAAGCGGAGCGGTGATGATCCGTAAGTTCCGGGTCAATTGATCATCCCTTTTTCTACCATAAACTCCATTGTTTCGTCCGCCCACAAACGGTAGGTGAGCGCGGAAGGGTGTACGCCGTCGCTGAAGAAAGCCTCTGTCCCCACCCCATCCGGTATCCGCTTTTTCCAGCTTTCGAAGGAAACGGGGGTGGAGAGAAAGTATACGCCCCCGAACTGCTCCGGCAGATCCCGGATGGCCCGGGCATGCAGGTGTACCAGCCGGCCCAGGGGAAGTTGCAGGCTGCGCGGGAAGGCCGGAAAGCCGCCTACCGGCGGCAAAGACATGATGACGATGCGGCTGCGGGGCTGTTTTTCCCGGATGGCCCGGATGAGCCGGGCCATTTCCCTGCGCCAGCTCAGGGGAGAATGGAGCTTAAAGGTGTCATTGCCACCCAGCCCGATGACGATATAATCGATGGGCGCGGTGGTTATCTCGGGCACCAGCTCCAGGCGCACTTGTTTTGCCGTGAATCCGCTTTGTGCCAGTACCTGCCACTGCACCGGGCGCCCGCTGGCTTTGTGCAACTGCCGCGCCAACTGCCCGGTGATGCCTTCCCCATGATCGCTTACCCCTACTCCCGCTACGGTCGATTCTCCCAATGTCAGCAGCTGAAGCGGATGGCCTCCTTCACCGGTAGTGCCTGTCCTTGGGCCGCCGGCTTCCGGCAGGCGGGGTACGGCAGCACGCCCCCGCCACCCCTGCCAGAGCAGGATCGGGAAAAATGGCAGGGCGGCTAAAGCCCCCAGATAGAATATAAATTGTGATCGTAAAGCTTCCATTTTTCTTATTGGTTTTTACTCCTGTCAGCTGCCTTCCGATCCCGCCTCCTCCGTCCGTAAGGAACGCCTCGCGGACGCTTCCGGCTGCCCTTCCGCATGAGCGGCGATCAACGTCCTGGATGGTATTTTGACGTTACGCCCCGCTGGGGCTGTCTTTAAGGGGCATACTCCAATGCCAACAACATTAAACCCCGCTGGGGCCCTTCCCACGGCCTCCCGCCTATTCCATCTTCTCCAACTGCCGAGGCGCCTCCAGCCTCTGCGTCAACCGGGACACCACCACGATAGCCAATAAACCCGACAGCATGGCCAATGTTCGGAAGGGAAAGAGCACCGTGCCTTCTTCCACCATGGGATAGGGTAGAAGGATAGGCAGGCCGAGGGTGGCATCCCCGCCGCCAAAGCGCAGGATAAAGGCAGTGATAAATCCGGCCGCCGCGCCATAGCTATTCGCCTTCGGGTCGAAAAGGGCGCATACCAGGGGAGGGAAAAGCAGGCAGTACACAAAGTCGCTGCATAAAAACCACAGCTCATAGACCGAGCGGACATTGAGCGCCAGCAGGGTGGCGGCGATGCCGACGATCCAGATGATGCGTTGTATCAGGCGGTATAGTTTGTTGGGCGGGATATCCGGCTTCAGCAAAGGCC
>CAYVVK010000464.1:0-3394 GCA_964454855.1 uncultured Phaeodactylibacter sp.
GGCGGAGCAAGTCGTTTTTAGTGGCGGATTCGAGCAGATAGAGGTTCTTCACCGCCCGGGTGAAGGCCACATACAGGGAGTTGATGTAAAACTTGTAAGCTTCCTGGTCCTTGTTGGTTTTATCTTTGGCGCGGGAGTAACGGAGGTTTTCGTCCCGCAGGTCCTGGGAGGTGACGCCGGCGGCAATGGTGCGGAATTCTTTGTCGTGATCACTGATGAAGTTGACCAGGATGATGTTTTCGTATTCCAGGCCCTTGGCTTCCTGAATGGTGAAAACCAGGGGCGTCTTGAAATCTCTGGCCACCGCCGCTTTCTGCGATTTGTCCAGCACCAGTACCGCAAATTTGGCAGACCCCTGGGTGCGTTTGTTGAGTTCCTGCCTGACCTTTTTGCTGTCTTTATAAAAGTTGACTTCCCCTTTATCGTCCGCCACCGTATTGATGAGGTAGGTGCTTTCCTTGTCGATCGACCCGAAGCGGGCGTTCTTGACCTTGAGCAGGCCGTTGGAAAGGCGGGTCACGCTCCGGGAGTTGCGGTAGTTGGTCTTGAGTACGCGTAGGGCGCTGCCTTTTACCTCCCGCTTGAAAAAGAGGGTTTTGATCTTCGACCAGGAGAAAAAGTTGGGGTGGACGATCTGGTTGGCGTCCCCGCTGAGAATGAAATTGCCCGGTGTTTTCAGCGACCGCAGGATGAGCAGCAATTGGATGTTGGTAATGTCCTGCACCTCGTCCACTATGATAAAGTCATACCGGGGCTCTGTCTGATCGAGGTACCGGTAGGAAACCATATTGCTGTCGTAGTAGTTGTTTTCTTTCAGAAAGGCCAGGTAGCGTTCGAAAAGTTCATAGACCCTGGCCCTTTCTTCGCTGAGAAAGATGGACTGCTTCACGCCCAGTTCCTCGTAGCGCTCCCGGCTGAGGTAGGGGGCGTCGGTCACCGAGCCGGTCAGTACGCCTTTGAACTCCTCGAAAAGCTTGTAGGTTTCCTTGAACTTGAACCGTTGCCGGGGCCCCCGCTCGTACCAGTGCTCGAAGGTGCGGTAGTCCAGCTCCCGCCCGTCCGGTATGTGGATGCCTTCCAGATACTCGCGGAAGGAGAGGAAGTCCACCTCCTGCCTGCTGTTTTCATACCCATGGGCTTCGTAGAGGCGCTGCGAATTCTCCACCAGGTAGGGCGACAGCGAGATGTAGGCGACGTTGCCGGGGTAATCCTTCATCTTTTCGAGCGTCAGCGCCGTTTTGCCGCTGCCCGCCGAGCCAATGATGATCAAAGGGGGCGGCAGGTTGTAAATTTCTTCCTGCTCGCTGTCCAGAGAGATGACCTTGTCGAGCAGGTGGAAACGCGTGGTTTGGGGGTTGACATAGCGCAGGCTGGTTTGGGCTTCTTCCTCCACCTCTTCAGCGCTCTTCACTTCGGTGAAGTGGTTTTCCTTTACCGCTGCGCCCCGCAGAAACCTGGACTTGTCGTATTCGTGATTGGTGATGACCTCCAGCAGAAGGATGTAGGTTTCTCCCTTGTACCTGGCAAATTTGAAAAGCAGCCGGTTTTCGCGGTCCAGCTTGGCCCGGAAATAGCCGGCTTGCTTTATCTTTTTCACCTCCGCCGATTTGAAATCTCCGGCGAGCAGCATCTTCTCCACCTTTGCCAGTTTACTTTTCAAGCCCTTGGCAGTAAATCCGTTGTATCGTAGTAACTGCATGAATCCGCTAGTGTGTTAGTTTACCTCTATTATAAGATAAAGTCGTTTGTCCCGGAAATGTTGTGTCACCGGGGCAATAAAGTGGCGGCCAGCAGTAAGGTTGGTATAGTGAGGGTTTTCTGTTTATCTTTGCCTTAATTTGCCAGGTTAGTTTTTGAAACACAGCCACCATGAACCTCCAAAACTTCGAGCGCTACTTCTCTCCCAAGATCCTCAGCCGGGGCAAGGGCTATTTTCGCAGCGGCAGGGTGGAGTTTCTGGAGATGGCGGCCAGTGAAAAGCAGGAAGAGTGGTCTGCTCTTGTGCAGGGGCGCGGCGACGAGTATGAAGTGGAGATCGTCCTTCTCGCCAATGGAGACATCACGCACTTTTCCTGTGATTGCCCCTACAACTGGGGCGGGCCCTGCAAACACATTGCCGCCGTGCTTTTTAAAATACGGGAAGGAAAAAATATGAAAAAGAGGGGGCCGGCAAAATCAGTTTCCAGGCCGGTGCCAAAAGCCCGGAGCCTGGAGGAACTCCTGGAAGCCTACCCTGCCCTCAGCGAAACGGAACAACGGCTGCTCAAGATCGCTGCCCTGCTGTGGGAACCAGTATCCCAGACAATGCTGATGCAGCTTTTTTATGAGGCAAAATTCAGCAGCAAGAGCAAAAGTATATATGGTGCCGATCTAAAACCACTGTTACAGAAACTAGTTCAGGAGGGTTTCCTCCAGATAAAGTCCCAAAAATACGAATGCTCCGATGATTTTGCCGATGCCCTGTGCGGCCGCTATTTTTCCGAGGATCCCGACTTTGCCCAGGCGGCAGCGGTCATCCAACGCATGATACCCTCCAGCCATTACTGGTACCAGCCTTCCGCTTTCTCCGGCCGGCTGTTCCGCGATATGCGCATCGGGGCTTATACCGGCAATGCAGCTTTGTTCCAGGAGAAATTTTTCTGGCTCCATCAGCAAGGGCGGAAAGGTTTTTCCCAAAGTGAACTCATTGACTACTGGCTGGGCAAGGATTTCAAGCAGGAAAAGCTGGAGGTTCTCCCCGCCGGCATCCGGGCATTCCTCCTTTCCCAGCGCCTCACCATGGATACCTTTAAGCTGACTCCGCTGGACACCGGTTTTTTCCAGTACGCCCAGGATAACATCGGGCAAGTACCGGCGGAGAGCCGCCCGCTGCTGGCGCGCCTGCTGGCTCAGCTGAATGTCCTGCGGGGAGACTGGCCGCAGGTGGAGAAGCTGGCCGGCCATCTCGACGAACTGGGCCGGCTTGTTTTTCCCGGCATCCGGCATTTGCTGGACGGGCACTACGCGGCAGCACTGGATGTTTTCGATGAAGCTCAAAAGCTGGCCTGGAAGGTTTCCGGCAACAAAAAGGAGCTGCTGCCCGGCCTGGGAGGCCTGTTCCACATCCTCGCCCAACTGCATCCGCAGGAGCCCGCGCTTTACAAAAAAGCCCACAAGGCTGCCCAACAGGCCATTAGCGACCCCAGTGGCTATGAGATGATCCACAACTACCTGGATGCCGTCGTGGCTTTCCTTGAAAACAACAAACCTCTTGCCGAGCGCATGCTGGAGGAGCAACCGCTATCCCTATTATGCCACTTCTTCCGCTTCCTGTGCCAGTTTTGGGTCGGCGAATCGCTGGTGGACGCCGGCGGGGTGAAGCGCTACCGCAAACAACTCGCCGCCGACGGATATA
>CAYVVK010000464.1:3404-5723 GCA_964454855.1 uncultured Phaeodactylibacter sp.
TACCTGGATGGCCGCCGAGATGAACGCCCTGCTGGGCGAATTGGAGCAGCCCACAGAAGGATATCCCCTGCCCGAAAGCAAACCGCTCGTCCAGCTGCTGCCCCGCATCGAGGAGTGGGAAAATGCCGTAAAAGTGCTGCTGGAGCTGGGCGGCAAGGCACCGGGCAATGCTGAATCAGAAAGCCGCATCGCCTGGCTGGTCGATTTTGAAAAGGGCTGGGCACAGGCTCGCCTTCAGGTGATTGGCAGGAGTGGCAGGTGGACTAAGGGGCGGGTGGTGGCTTTCGACCGCCTGATAAACCGAGAGGTGGAAGGGCTAAGCCCTCAGGATGAAAGCTTCATTGGAGCTGTTAGATCCGCCTGGGGCAGCGAGATCAACCTCAACGGGAAAGAGAAACACTGGAAACATCTCGTCGGCCATCCCTTGCTTTTTCTTCGAAGGTCTCCCGCCACCGCCGTGCAGCTCGTGGAGGCCAGGCCCACCCTCATCGCCAAACGCTCAGGGGAGAACTACCGGCTGCACTTCACCCACAATGTTCATGCGGCGGGGGCAAAGGTGGAAAAGGAATCCCCGACCCGCTACTTATTCATTGAGGTTACCGAACAAATGGCCCGCATCGCCCGGGCCTTCAACGGCAAAACACTAAACGTACCCCAACGGGCAGAAGAGCAGCTGCGGGAAGCGCTGAGCGGCCTGGCTAAACTGGTGCCCGTACAATCGGCCTTCGAAGATGAGAACCTGCCGACGGTGGAGGCAGACAGCCGCATCTGCGTGCACCTGCTGCCGGTCGGCGACGGCTTTCATGTGGAGCTATATGTAAAACCCTTCCGGGAAACGCCGCCCTACGTAAAACCAGGGGAGGGCGAATCCTTCCTCATTGGCCTGGTGAACGGCGAGCGCACCGCCGCCAACCGGGACCTCAAGACAGAGAAAGAGAACCGGAGCGCCCTGCGGGAGATCGTACCGGTGCTAAAGAACCACCGCCCGCACGGCGGCGCCTGGCAACTGGAAGATGCCGAAACCTGCCTGCAGCTGCTGCTGGAACTGCGCCCCCTGCTGGAGGCGGAAGAGATCATCCTGGAGTGGCCCAAGGGCGAAAAGATGCGCATCGACGCAGTGGCCGGCATAGATGAGTTCCGCCTGTCTATTAGTGACGGGAGCCAGTGGTTCGAACTGGAGGGCGAATTGAAGGTGGACGAAGAGACGGTGCTCAGCCTGCAGGAACTGCTGGCCCTCAGCGAGCGGGAGAGCCAGTTCGTGGAGATCAGCCCGGGTAAATTTCTGGCCTTAACCGAAGAATTCCGCCGGCGCCTGAAAAGCATCAACGGCCTGCTGAGCGCACCCAAAAAGGGAAGCAAACTGCAACTTCATCCTCTGGCTGCTCCGGCCATTGAGGGTTTCACGGAAGCTGTGGAACAGCTGGAAGCCAGCCAGAAGTTCCGGGAAAGCAGGGAACGCCTCAAACAGGCGTTTGCCAAAAACTACCGCCTGCCGAAAAACTTCGAGGCCAGCCTGCGCCCCTACCAGTGGGAAGGCTACCGGTGGCTGCGGCGCTGCGCCGACTGGGGCGTGGGCGCCTGCCTGGCCGACGATATGGGGCTGGGCAAAACGGTGCAGGCCCTCGCCCTGCTTACCGCCCGCGCGGGATTAGGGCCCGCCCTGGTTGTGGCGCCCGCCAGCGTCTGCCGCAACTGGGTGGCCGAAACCCAACGTTTCGCACCGGAACTAACGCCTATACTTTTCAGCGAAAGCGAACGGGAGGTGGCCATCCAAAAGGCGAAGAAGGGCCACCTCATTATTGCGACCTACGACCTGATGGCCCGCGAAGAAGAACGGTTCACCCAAAAAGAATGGGCCACCGTTATCCTCGACGAGGCCCAGGCCATCAAAAACCGGGAGACGAAACGCTCGGAAGCGGCCATGGGGCTGAACGCCGGTTTTAAGATCGCCATGACGGGTACGCCCCTCGAAAACCACCTGGGCGAGCTGTGGAACCTCTTCCAGTTCCTCAACCCCGGCCTGCTGGGCAGCATCGGCCAGTTCAACGAGCGCTTCGCCCTGCCCATCGAAAAATACCAGGACGAGAACCGCCGCGAGCAGCTGCGCCGCCTCGTGCACCCCTTCATCCTGCGCCGCCGCAAGGACGAGGTGCTCAAAGACCTTCCTGCAAAGACGGAGGTCACCCTCACCGTCGAACTGCCGCCGGAAGAGCGGGCCTTCTACGAAGCCCTGCGCCGCAATGCCCTCGAAAAGCTGGACGCCACGGCCGGCGACGACCAGGCCGGAGCGCAACACCTGCGCATCCTGGCGGAGATCAT
>CAYVVK010000465.1:0-3865 GCA_964454855.1 uncultured Phaeodactylibacter sp.
CTGGTATGCTCACCGCGCGGCCCGCGCTGTCCGGACTGCGCGCCGATGAGGACGGTATTTTCCGCCCCATTGTCCAGGTAACCGATCACATTTCTGCCGGTGCCGCTCGTTGTTTCCTGCGCGTGAGGGTGGGCTTTGTGCTCAAAACCAAATTCCTGATACCAGCTGCCGGAGTAACCTTTGGGTGAAAGCCCCACTTCCTGAAAGCGGTGGGCGATGTATTCCGCAGCCAGCTTCTCGCCGGGCTGCCCGGTTTGGCGGCCTTCCAGCAGGTCGGAAGAGAGGTAGACGACGTCCACCTGCAGATCCAGCAAAGGGTTTTTCGTCATTTGCTGGCCGGTGAGCAGCGGCAGGCAGCCGATGAGCGCGATGATCAAAGTGGTTATTCTTTGCATTGGTATTATTTTTTTTGCGAAAGTACGGGTTTTTTGAGAATGCATCAATGAAGCTTAACTTACCACACAAAAACACCGGGAATGCACTAAAATTAGTCAGGGAAAAGTAAATTTTGGGGACCTTTAGAGTTGATTAATGTCTGGAGATCTCGATGAGTTTTTCAGGTTTCGGCATCGTCAATTCACTTCTGGTAAAGTTTCATGGCACCATTCCTGCAGGCGGCCATACATCCGGTTCAGGCTACGGGAATTTTGGCGGGCAGCTTCAATGTTCCAATCATTTTCGATAAAAGGGACCAGCGTGGAGTTGTACTGGGGCCCTTTAGATGACCTGTTGAGCGGGACGAGTGCCTCCCGAATTTCCCTTCTGTTAGAAATCGTCGCCAACTGATGCATAATGAAAAAACTGGATTTCACGGGAGGCCGTATTTCCAGGTTGTCCGGTTCTCTGCGTTCGTTGGAGGGGGTAGCCATGGGAATTAACTCCGGTTGAATACCCAGAAATCTGGCAAAGCCAGTCCGATCAGCTAACAGCCAGCTTTCAGCCTCGTCCACGGCAAAGCGGAACATGAACCGGGGATGCCGGGGTTGGTTGCCCAGCCAAGCTTGCTGCTCGGTAAAGGGACAAACTGCCTGGTCGAGGTCAGCCAGTAAGATGATCCGGTAGCTTTGTGCGAGCACATTGTACCTTGCAGCTAAGGACCTTATCTGCCCTCCTCTGGCAGGGTCTTCCCGCAATATAGACATGCCATCCGGGCAGACTTCTTTGATCAGCCGTTTGATAATGCTTTGCGTCACGGCATCCTCACCGACGATAATTACCTCCATGGTCAGTTTTCAAAAAGCTTTAACTGTTGAATTTTTTGGATGTCCCGGGGCGCTGAAATGGGATTAATCGCTTCTGCCGGGGTAAATCCGGCGTTCAGATAATCCTGCACTTGTTGAATATTGTCGGCACGCTGCACCACCGTCCCTTCGTCCTGAGGGATCAATACTAAGACCTCTTCTGCGCTGATGGTGTTAGTGTTCAGTAGGTCAAAGCTGTGCGTAGTTAGGATTACCTGCCGCACTCTGCCTCTGCGCCGCTGCATTTTACTAATAAATTCAGGCAGTTGCTTTACGATCTCCGCATGTAGATAAAGTTCTGGTTCTTCCAGAAGGATTGTTTCCTGCCCATCAAGCAACGCCCACATAAAGCCGATCAGTCGTAGTGTACCATCGGAAAATTGCTGTTCATTTTGCTTGGCGCCTTGGGGGCGCCAGTGAGTATAACGCGCTTCGAGATGAGGAATACCCTGAGGGTCGTCCTTTTTATCTACGAAAGCCAATTCACGCAATTGAGGCACGGCAATTTTAAGTACCTCATTAATTTTTCGCAGGTGAGCATCGCGGGTTCTCTTATTGGTGACCGATATTCTGTCCAGAAGGTTCCGGCCGTAAAAATCCTCTTTCCCGGCGGCAAGATAATAAGAATCTGAATCTCTGATCAATTGAGGGATGACGTGCAGGTACTGGATGTCCTGGAAAAAATGATAGACCTCCCGAAAGGATTGATTGGAATTTACTTGCTCGAGATAAGTAAACTTCAGGGCTTCGCTGTCGCTTTCCTGTTGGGGGTTACGGTCCAGTATCCACCGGTTTTCTTCCCGGCTCCATACTTTTTCCTCCAAGATCTTGGCCTCATTTTTCTGAATGCCGCCGCCAGTATGTTTAAAAGCTAGGCGATATTTCCATTTAGGTTGTGGTTGTTCTTCATCATCATTCAGGTGTATCTCGATTACAATGTCTGTTCTTCTGAGTGCTGAGATGTACCGCAGCTTGGAGACACCCCCTCTTTCCTCGACAGCATACTGCAATCCACCGGGTTGCTTAACGACATCCCGCATGAAACGGAAAACATCCAGTAAATTGGATTTTCCGGAGGCATTGGGCCCTACGATAAAAACCCTATTGGAGAGCTGAATATCTACCTCTCGGAAGTTTTTCCAGTTTTCCAGGATAACCTGTTGAATGATCATTCTTGGATAGTTAGGTTAACATTTTATTTGCAAGGAGCAAGCTGTTTCAGAAATACCATTTTTTTGGTGCTATTGCATATTTTAATGCAATTTTTTTCCCATTTATCAGAGTCAGTGGTTTAACAACCTCTATTCCTAATGCCCACCACCAGCCACACCCCCAACATCCACCCCAGGCTGCTCCTCCTTCACCAGCAGCCAGCTCACCGCCGAAACCGCCAGCACACCCGCACAAACCACAAAGGTAATGCTCTTGTCCTCCATCTGCCCGATGATCTGCCCGACGCCCAGGCTGGCCACCAGCTGCGGCAGGACCACCGACAGGTTGAACAGGCCCATGTACAGGCCCATCTTCGACTGGTCGACCTTCTGAGACATGATGGCGAAGGGCAGGCTCACCGTCGCCGCCCAGCCAACGCCCAGCACCCCCATCATAATATAGATCATCAGGGCGCTGTGCCCCAGGAAGAGGATGCCGGCATAACCCAGCGCCATGATGGCGATGCAGCCCATGTGCACTTTCACCCGGCCCAGGCGGAAGGCCAGCGGCTCCAGTACTGTGGCAGGCAGAATAGCTCCTACGGCATTCAGGATGAGAAAGCTGATGGACACCACCCTGCCCATGTCGATATCCGAAAGCCCCGGCAGGCGGTAACTGACGTAGGCAAACATATATACGAACATGGTCTGCACCCCGATCCAGGTGAAGGAATGCGCCGCCAGCACCTTCTGGAAACCGATCCTGCCGGCCTCCGAGCGCTTTTTGCCGGTCTCGCTCTTGAGCAGGGCCTGCGCCATAAGAGCGAGAGTGAGCACCAGGCAGAACAACTCAAAGTAATAAGTTTCTACTTCAGTGCCACTCAGGCGGATGCTGATGCCATAGACCGCGTAAAGCAGAAAACCCCAGAGCGGCTTGATGGCCATGAGGGTCTCTTTTATTGAAAAGCCGGGCTTCTGCACCCCCGGTTCCTCATCTTCATCGGGCTCTGCCGTGGGAAGCTCCCGGGGTTCATCGATAAAAAAGACCGGTATTACGGACAGCAGCAGGACGAGAATGGCTCCGGAGTAGATCAGCACATAATTGTCCCACACTGCGCCCACCGCGTAGGCAAGCACCCCAAAAGTTCCGGAGATGGTCTGCATCCAGGTATACCCCTTGGTGCGCTCTTTGCCTTCCGGCGTCACATCGGCAATGACGGAACGGGTGGGATTAAAACTTATGTTAATGGCCAGGTCCAGCGTGAGCGCCACGGCGATGGCCATGCCCAGTATGGCCTCAAAACCCATGGCCTCGGTGATGACGCCTATATTGGGAAGCGCCAGCAACATCAGGGCAGCAAGTACCCCGCCGATGAGGATGAAGGGGCGGCGGCGTCCATTCAGAAACCACACATTATCGCTGATGGCGCCGATGATGACCTGCCCCAGAATACCGGCGATCGGCCCGGCGGC
>CAYVVK010000465.1:3875-5720 GCA_964454855.1 uncultured Phaeodactylibacter sp.
TCAGGGCGGATATCTGTACCGAGAGCGCAAAGCCCATGGCCGTGGCCGGCAGGCTGAGGATGACGTAGAAGGTGTTGGTTAGTCGTTTTTGGATGTCCAGCATGTGATTGGAAATTGATGCCCGGGCAAGGGGAGGCCTTAACAGATCCTAACCGATCTTCCCGCGCATGATAGTTTACTCATTCTTGTACAACACCATGGCCGTAATTCCCGGAACAGACAACTCATCCGTATCTACTGTACCCAGGCCCGCCTCCTCTATCTTACTGCCGTCGGCCACGATCGTCCAGTTGCCTTCCGGAATGGCAACCTTTCTGTAATCCGGGTTGGCATTGTAGATCACCAGGATATCCTTCCATCGGTCTCCATTGGCATTATCCACCAGGGTGAACCCTACGATATTGGGGGCCGTAGGTTCCAGAAATTTGAGATGTTGCTGTAACAGTTCCGTCCTGGACATTCGGAAAGCGGGGTGGTTCTTCCGCAGCCGGATCAGCCCTTTGTAGTAATCCACTACTTCCTCATACTCCGCCTTGCGCGTCCAGTTGATCTGGTTGATGCTGTCGGGCGACTGGTAGGAGTTTTCCACACCCTGCTTGGTGCGCAGCATTTCCACGCCGGCATGCAGGAAGGACACCCCCTGAGCCGTCAGGAGAATGGCGCCCGCCAGTTTGTGCATACGGATCTTTTCTTCTTCCGTGGCTTCCGGCCGGGAGATCGTCAGGCGGTCCCAGAGGGTATGGTTGTCATGGCAGGAGAAATAGGTGATCGTCTGGCTGGGGGCGGGCGACCAGGGCCCTTCCGCATCGTAGATCTGAATGCTGTCGTAGTTTAGCTGCGGATGTTGGGTGGCGGCCACTACGCCAAAGCGGATCCGGCCTTCCTGCCCGGGCTTGCCACTGACGAAGCCGGGGTCGTTGTGCGTAAAGACATGGCCCTTGATGGCGTCCCGGATGTCATCGCTGAAAGCCGCTACGGCATCCAGCTGGGAAGTATGCCGTTTCAGGGCGCGCTTTTCAACGGGCAGCGGGCTGTCGCCGGCCGTCCAGCCTTCGCCATAAACGAAGATGGTGGGGTCGATCTTACGAAGCGCATCGCTGACCATATTCATGGTCTCGATGTCGTGGATGCCCATAAGGTCGAAGCGGAAGCCATCCACCTGATATTCCTCGGCCCAGTACTTGACGGATTCGATAATGAACTGGCGCACCATGGCGCGTTCGGAAGCCGTCTCATTGCCGCAGGCGGAAGCGTCGGAAAAGCTGCCGTCTTCACGGTGGCGGTAGTAATAGCCCGGCACCGTCTGGTTGAAAACCGATTTCTCGGTGGCGCCGGTATGGTTATAGACCACATCCATGATCAGGCGTATGCCGTTGTCGTGCAGGGTTTTGACCATCTGCTTGAATTCGCGGATGCGCACTGCGCCATCTGCCGGATCGGTGGAATAGCTGCCCTCCGGCACATTGTACAGATGGGGGTCATAGCCCCAGTTGAAATTCCCTTCCTCCAGTTTCGTTTCGTCAATGGACATGAAATCGAAAGCGGGCAGCAGGTGGATGTGGGTCACGCCCATGTCTTTGATGTGGCTCAGGCCGGTGGACAGGCCCTGCGGGCTGGTGGTTCCGGTTTCGGTAAGCCCCAGGAACTTGCCTTTGTGTTCAATGCCGGAGCTGGGATGGGTTGACAGGTCGCGCACGTGAAGCTCGTAAATGATGATATCGGCCGGGTTAGCGAGCGGAGGCCGCCGGCTGTCCTCCCACCCTTCCGGGTTGGCGGCGGAGAGATCCACTGCCTGCCCGCGCCGGCCATTGGTGCCGGCAGCATAGGCGTACGGGCCGGGCGTTT
>CAYVVK010000466.1:0-5720 GCA_964454855.1 uncultured Phaeodactylibacter sp.
CCGCCACTTCCGCTGGTGGCGCAGGTAGCCGCGGTCGCAGACGACGACAGAAGCATCCTTTCCGAGTTCCAGGGCCACTTCCACCGGATGGCCGCGGCGCAGTACCAGTTTGCAGTGCCGTTCTTTCAGGGCTTCTTCCACCTCCTGCAGGCCTTCCAGCAGGAAGGTATAGTGGCGTGCGTTGGCCTCGGGATAATCGTCCATCAGGCCAAAGCCCACCAGGACAGGCTGGCCGAGCTGCCGGCCGAGCTGTATGGCCAGTTCCAGGGCGTGGTTCCAGTGGCTGCGCTGCGATTGCTGCATCCAGTAGAGCACGTAAGTGGCGGATTTCCTGATGGGCTCGCCGTTCAATTCCTGTACGCGGGCAGGATGAATGTCCTCTATCTGCAAAACGGTATCTTTGAATTTTACTGCTAAACACGAAGAAGGCCGGATTTGCTCACAGGAAGCCGGGAAAGTACAGAAAAATGGCCCTTCTCTCTACCGCCGGGCACGAACATCGCCGATCTATGTGAGGTTCTATTACCGGATCAAAACCACAATATAAATTAATGGCAATTCTCGGAAGCATCGTTAAATCGGCGATCGATATCAAACACAGCCTTACTTCGAAAGGAAAAGATCCGCTCGAACTTCAACGGAATCAATTAGCCAAACTTCTTTCTGCCGCCTCCAGGACCGCTTTCGGCATTTATTACAATTTTGAAGGTATTCTGAAATCGGAACTTCCCATCCGGGAGTATCAGAAACGCGTTCCGCTATTCGAATACCACAAGATGAACGAGCGCTGGTGGGCACAACAGCAGCTGTATCCCAACATCACCTGGCCCGGCAAGCCCGATTTTTTTGCCCTTACTTCCGGTACTACAGGTTCGGGCAGCAAACGGATTCCTGTTACCCAGGAGATGCTGGAGTCTATCCGTTCGGTGGGCATCTCCCAGGCCGAAAGCCTGGCCCGTTTTGAACTGCCCCCCGATCTGTTTGAAAAAGACATTCTGATGCTCAGCAGTTCTGCCGAGCTGAAGCGGCACCCCAACGGCCACCTGGAAGGGGAGATCAGCGGCATCAGCACCAACAATATTCCTGCCTGGTTCAGCGGTTTTTACAAGCCGGGCCTGGAGATCGCCCGCATCGACAACTGGGACGAAAGGGTGGAGGCCATCGCCCGCAAAGCACCCGAATGGGATGTGGGAGCCATCGCCGGCATCCCTTCCTGGGTACAGATGATGATGAAAAAGATCATTGATTATCACAAGCTGGACAATATCCATGACATCTGGCCCGGCCTGAGCATCTACGTCTCCGGCGGCGTCGCCTTCGAGCCTTACCGTAAGACCATGGAGCGCCTGCTGGCCCGCCCTCTCATTTATATGGACACTTACCTGGCCTCTGAGGGGTTCTTTGCCTACAATGCCCGCCCTGGCACCATGGACATGAAGCTGGCCGCTGCGCACGGTATATTCTACGAGTTTGTGCCCTTCGATGAAAGGGGCTTTGACCAGATGGGCAACCTGCTGCCCGAACCCGAGGTGCTGGACATCAGCCAGCTGGAAGAAGGCAAAGATTACGCCATGCTGGCCAGTACCCCGGCCGGCGCTTACCGCTACATGATCGGTGATACGGTGCGCTTTTCCAATCTCAGAGAACTGGAACTGCGCATCACCGGCCGTACGAAACACTACCTCAATGTAGTGGGCTCGCAGCTGTCGGAAGATAAGATCAATACGGCCATGCGGGAGTTGGAAAGCCACCTGGGTACTTCCATCAACGAATTTTCCGTGGCGGCCATGCAGGACCAGAACGAGGAGTTTTACCATCAGTGGGTGATCGCCATAGACAAAATGGTAGATGAGCAGGCCACCATGGAGAAACTGGACGAGATCCTGCAGGCCAACAACCGCAACTATAAGGTGGCGCGCCATAAGGCCTTGAAAAGCGTGCGCCTCAGGGCCCTGCCGCCGCAGCAGTTCTATGGCTGGCTGGAGGCGCGCAAGAAAAAAGGTGGGCAGATCAAGATGCCAAAGGTCATGCCGGAAGAAAAGATGCAGGACTTCCTGAATTTCACTGCCGTTGAATCCGGCTGATCAGATCAGCTTATCCATCCTCAACATCTTATTTTCCTCATCCTGAACCATTAAGGCCACTTCGTCGGCCGACATGTAGTAGAGCTCTATGCGCTTTTTATATTCGTTGGGCAGCTGTGATTTTTCCAGAATGAACTTCTTGGTGGAGATGATGGCTTCGGCGAAACCGTGTTTGATGGCAAAGATGTCGGCCTTGCGTTCCGCCCCGATCCTGAAATTGGGATGCATGAGGTAGCCCATGGCAAACTTGGCCATATTGCAGGCGCTGCGGGGAAGATAATCCACCACATGGCCAAGCTCATGTGCGAACCAGCCTACCAGTACTTCCTCGGGAAGTTCGCTGACGCGCACCCGGGTTTTCAGGTGCATATTGTTGCTGAAATCGATGCGGTAGTGCCGCTTTTCCTTGCTGAAGAAGGCGAAATTGAAAATGGGCTGCGCCTGCATGGTCGTCCTGTTCATCCTTTTTTTTCGCACTACGAGGCGGTGTTCCCACACTTCCGGGAAACCCTTGTAGGCTTTATAAAAACAGTCTTCGATATGTTGGGATTGGAAATTTTGAAATTCAACCTTCATGAGGTTCGAACTGCTTTGAGTGTCGGAAAAAACCAGGCCGCCTGAAACCGGCTTCCTGGCTATGATTGACCGATGAAATGGGGAATGATTTTTTGGGATTTATCTGCGTGATTCAACTCTAGGAACGGAGGCTGAGCCACTAATGTTTACTGGAGCCGGGGAAGAAAAATCCCGGCCGGGGCGCCGAACATGGGCACGCACAAGCTGTTGAATAATAAAGAATTAAAACCAAAATAGCCTAAGGTATGAAAAAGTTAATCATAACCACTTTCGCCCTACTGATCACTGCTGCTATGGCCTTCTCGCAGCTGCGTATCCATCCCATGGCCGGTGTAAACCTTTCCAGTTTTAACGAGGATTATCAGGATGTGGAATTCAATAGCCAGGCCGGTTTCGAAGTAGGCATTGGCCTGCGGTACAACCAAAACTGGTAAAACACAATACAACAACAGGGCTGCAAACGTCCTGTTGTTTTTTAATAAAACTGAGAAATGAATATGAAAATCAGAGAGAAGATCAATTACCTGTTAGCCACTGCTTACCTCTATCTGGTAAGTTGGGCAACGGCCATCGGGCAGATTCCCGAATATGGCGAGAGCCCCTATAGTGACCAGAAGTATGACCCGCCGACAAACCCGGCCTGGTATGAATCTCCCTACCTCTGGGTAGGCGTCGTCCTGGCCCTTGTCCTGGTGGGAATCATTCTCTTCAGAAGGAGCAAGAGGGATCGATACACTTAGAGCATGTTTGGAGGCCAAACTTTGACTTTGGCCTCCAAACATGCCCTTAAGGCTTAGCTCTTATTGGGCTTACCCGATTTGCGCCGGTGTTTCTTGTACAAGACCTTGATGTTGCGTTTGCGCACCATATTCTTCAGCCAGTTTACGGCGTATCTTTTCTTGCGCTTCTTTCTTTGCCTTACTACTTCCACTCGGCTTCGGGTTTTAATTTTTGAAAAACAGCCCCTCCACATCCGGAAAGGTGGCGGCGATAAGGGCACATCAGATAAAACCGGCTTTTGCCGGTAAATGTTCAGATGCACAGCAGCTTAAGCGGTGAACATGGGGCAAGCACAATCCGTTCCAACTATAGATCATTCTCCTGATACCCAGGAAGGTAAAAGGAATAGAAAACCAAATACAAATTATGATAAACGATAAAAAGTTCAGAGAACTGGCAGAGCAGGAAGGAAAACACATGGTATCCATCTACATACCAACCTACAGAGATTCTCACAATCAGGAAGACCGGCTGCGGCTGAAAAATGCCCTGAATGACGCCCGCGAAGAACTGGAAAGGCGGGCCATGTCAGAAAAAGAAGCCACTCAGTTCCTGCAAAAGGGATACGGCCTGCTTGACCAGGAGCGCTTTTTCTCCTACTTATCAGATGGAATGGCTCTTTTCTTCGGCGAAGATTACTTTCACCATGAGATCATGCCGGTAAATTTCAACCCCTACATTTTTGTGGGCCATAAATTTTTCCTGCGCCCCCTCCTGCCCGTACTGGGCGGCGAAGACCGCTTTTTCCTGTTGGCCATCAGCCAGAAGGACGTCCGCTTTTTTGAAGGGCACAAATACAGCATTACCCCGGTTAAAATAGAAGACCTGATGCCGACGAGCATGGAGGAAGCTTTTGAATTTGGAGATGTTACCGACCACCTGCAGCACCACAGCGGCCAAGGGGTGCGCCACGGTAAGCAACCTCCTCAGTCAGCCATGTTCCACGGACACGGCCAGGGCAACGACGACCGCAGCGATGACATCAAGGTCTTTCTGCAGCATGTAGACAAGGGGCTGATGGAAATGCTGTACGACGAGAAACCGCCCATGGTGATCGCCGCCGTGGACTCCTTAGTGCCGCTATACAAAGAGGTCAACAACTACAAATACCTGCTGGAGGAAAGCGTGAGCGGCAATCCCGACCGGGAAGACCCGGTAGCCCTGCATGAAAAGGCCTGGGAGATCGTCAAAAAACACCTGAACAACCAGCGTAAGGAAGATGCCGGGCGCTTCGAAGCGGAAATGGCCCGGGACAAAGCCTCCGCTTACCTCTACGATATCGTCCCCGCCGCCATTAACGGCAAGGTGGATACCCTCTTCCTCAACAAGGACGAATACAGCTATGGCACCTTTAAGGAAAAGGAGAATACCATAGAGCTGCATGAAGAACGCAAGGGCAATGAGCCCGAACTGCTCGACCTGGCAGCCGTTAAAACCTACCTGCAGGGCGGCAGAGTACACATCGTACAAAGAAATGAAATGCCGGCTCCCACTGCCAACCTCAATGCCATCTACAGGTATTGACCATGGCAACAACTGTCTTTAAGTTTTTGCCCCTGGCCTCCACCGCCGCCCTGCTCGTTTCCTGCGGGCTGCGGGGAGTGGCTGCCCGGGAAGATACAGCGCGTTACTGCAACCAAGAGTTGAATTATTGCCTGATCTATCCCAGCCCTTTCTTTGAGAAGAAAAAAGAACAATAATTATGTGGACGAAGAAGCAAAAGAATCAGAACAGATGGATGTTGCTGCTGGCCGTCATGGTGCTCGGCGCCTTATTCAGTGGTATACTGCTGGCCAATGATCTTCGGACAGGAGACTATCTGGCCGGACAGCAGCCCACCCTCGGAAAAGTGGCGCTGGAAAGCGATACCATCATCAAACCCGAAAAAAAGAAAAAAACCGGCAAGGCCGAAGTGGCGAAAAAGCGCGAAGAACTTTATATCCGCTATCTTCCCAGTGACGCGAAAGTCACCATCTGGGACGCCGGCCTCGACCGCCCGGCAGAGATCGTCATGAAAGACAGAGAGGCCGTAAAGGCCGAAGATGTCGATAAGGTCATGAACCGCGCCATGGTCGACCGGCTTCCGGTATTTTCAGAAGACTGCCTCGGAGAAGAAGGCCTGAAAGCCTGCTCCGACGAGGCGGTACAGAAATACATCCGGAAGAACATGGACTATCCGCGCCTGGCCGTCAAGCGCCGGGCGAGTGGCGTACAGATCGCCACCTTCATCCTCAGTGACGAGGGTAAGGTCATTGAAGAATCCATTGCCGTAAAGGCTAA
>CAYVVK010000467.1:0-5698 GCA_964454855.1 uncultured Phaeodactylibacter sp.
GTAGGTCGTGCGTCATGGGGCGGCCCGTATCAACTTTTTCCATGGCGATGGCGATGGCCTGTGCTTCAAAGGGGCCTATGATGATGGGCAGGCGGCGCCCTCCGGTTTTTTCTTCTAGTATCAGGGCGAAATGATCGGGGGCGGACTCGCTGCGGGCCTGGCCCAGTACATTGAGTTCGATTCTTTTCATGCTGAGGTGATTACGCTTCAGTTTATGCTTTCCTACCTTATGAAACGGGAAATTAGCCAAAAAGTTAGCCTAATCCCAATTATTCGGGCCCGGCGGCGGGAATAATTAACATATCCTGGGCAGCTGCTCGCCGATAGGCATACTGACGACCCGTTTGCCGCCGATGCTGCTGTCCAGCACCACCTGCCGGGGGTGCGCCTTTACCACTTCGCCGATGATGGATGCATTGTGGCCGTTTTCCAGGCTGCGCAGTTTTTCGAGCAGGGCACCGGCTGCGCTATCCGTTACCACCGCCAGGAAAATGCCTTCATTGGCCACGTACAGCGGGTCGAGGCCGAGGATCTCACAGGCGCCTTCCACCTGTTCGTCTATGGGCAGCTGCCGTTGTTGGATCTCGACGCCCAGGCGGGTGTCGCGGGCTATTTCATTGAGGACGGTGGCCACGCCACCCCGGGTGGGGTCGCGCAGCAGGTGGATGTCCGGGCCGAAATCGTCGAGCAGGGCTTTTATGGTGTGGTTGAGGTTGCAGGTGTCGCTTTCTATGTCGGTCTCGAACTCCAGGCCCTGACGCACCGACAGGATGGCCACGCCGTGGGTGGCCAGATTGCCGCTGATGATGATCTTGTCGCCGGGCCGGATGTTGCCGGGATTGATACTGGACTTCGGATGGATGCGCCCGATACCAGTGGTGTTGATGAAAACCTTGTCGCCCTTGCCCTTTTCCACCACTTTGGTATCGCCGGTAACTACCTGCACGCCTGCCCGTTCGCAGGCTACCTTTACCGCCAGGAGGATCTCCCAGAAGTCTTCCATGGGCAGGCCTTCTTCGAGGATGAAGCTCAGCGAAATGTGCTGGGGAATGGCGCCGCACATGGCCACGTCATTAACCGTGCCGTTGATGGCCAGTTCGCCGATGTTGCCGCCCGGGAAGAAGATGGGGGAGATGACGAAGCTGTCGGTAGAGAAGGCTATAGGGCCGTCCAGCGTGAGTATGGCGCCATCGTGATGGATGTCCAGTTTGTCATTTTTGAGGAGGTTGAAAACGCCGCTTTCCAGCAGTTTATTGGTCAACAGGCCGCCGCTGCCATGGCCCATGGTGATGAGGTCGAAGTCCATCTCCGGCATGGGGCAGTTCAGCTGCATTCTCAGGTTTTGCTTGTTCATCGCTATCGGGTTGTTCCGTAGTGTTAAATGTTCTCCATTTCGGCCATGGCCCGGGAGAAATGGTAGTAGGCCGCACAGGCGCCTTCCGAGGAGACCATGGGCGCGCCCATGGGCATAGAGGGCGTACATCCTTTTCCGAACTGCGGGCACTCATGCGGCTTTTTGATGCCCTTGAGCACCAGGCCGGCGATGCACTCTTTGCTCTCTTCGGCCTCTTCGATGTCGACATCGAATTTGAGGTTGGCGTCGTAGGCTTCAAATTCCGGCCGCAGCACGTAGCCGCTCTGCGGAATAGTGCCGATGCCCCGCCACTCGCGATCGCCGATGGCGAACACCTGCTCGATGACGGCGCGGGCCTGCGGGTTGCCCTCGGGGCGCACCACCCGGCTGTATTGATTGTCCAGTGTGGCCTGCCCTTTTTCCAACTGCCGCACCGTCATCAGGATGCCCTGCAGCAGGTCTACGGGTTCGAAGCCGGTAACCACGATCGGTATCCGGTATTGTTCCACCAGTGGATAGTACTCTGCAATGCCCATGATGGTGCAGACGTGGCCGGCGGCCAGGAAAGCCTGTATGTGGCTCTCCTCATCGTCCATCACGGCGGCGATGGCCGGCGGCACCAGTACGTGCGAGGGCAGGATAGAGTAGTTGGGAACATTGCCGCGCTGGGCGTGCAGTACGGAAAGGGCGTTGGCGGGGGCGGTGGTCTCAAAACCTACGGCGAAGAACACCACTTCTTTATCCGGATTCTCTTTGGCCAGCTTCACCGCTTCCAGGGGTGAATATAGTATGCGCACATCCGCTCCGCCCGCCTTGGCCTGCAGCAGGCTCTTCCGGGAGCCCGGCACGCGGATCATATCGCCGAAGGAGCAGAGTATGACGCCTTTTTCTTCCGCCAGGAATACCGCCTTATCGATGAGGTTGAGCGGAGTGACGCATACGGGACAGCCCGGGCCGTGCACCATCTGCACTTCACCGGGCAGCATGTTGAGCAGGCCGTTCTTGACCAGGCTGTGGGTCTGGCCGCCGCAGACCTCCATGATCGTCCAGGGGCGGGTAACGGTTTTTTTAATTTCCTCCAGGTACTGGGCCACCAGCTCCGGCTTCCTGTATTCCGATAAAAACTTCATGGCTTTTGTTTTAGGACTTTCCAAGATACCAATTTCCCAAAAGCAGGGAAAACCTAGGGTGAATAAAAAGGCTTTTTGCCACATTATTGATGACAATTGTCAACCTTTCTGTTCGGTTAGGAAATGATACACCAGCTGGCCGAAGGAGATGTTCTCGTCATTGGGCGACAGTTCCCGGTGGAAGTATAGCTGGTAATCCTTTTGCAGTTGATGGTGCGCCATATCTATAAGCAGGGCGTTCTGAAATACACCACCGCTGAACGCCAGCTTGCGTACGCGGGCCGATTCTGCTATTCCGGCAATGCTTCGCACCAGCGAGCAGTGGAACTTGGCGGCGATGAAAGGCCGGCTTTTGCCGCGACGGAGGTCTTCGAGCAGGCCTTTCATCAGGGCAGCGGTGGAAAGTTGCCCCTTGTTTTCTCCTGCCAGTTCATAATGCTCCCTGAACTGCAGTCCATTTTTCCGGCAGTAGGACAGTGCCATTTGTTCCAGTAGCATGGCGGCCTCTCCTTCAAAGCTGCATTTGTCCCTGCCGGTGAGCAGGCTGGCGGCGGCATCGAATATCCGGCCTACACTGGATGATCGCAGGCGGGGCGGCTGCTCCAGTATCTTTTGATATACTTTCCATTCGGTATCGGTAAATTTTGGCCGCAGCCAGGCCTCCGCTTCTGCTATTCCTTCACTGGCCATCAGGGCGGAGAGGCGCGGTTCATGCGCGATCTTGTCGCCGAGGCTGTAGTTGAAATAGGCCAGATGAGCTACCCTTTCGAATTGATGGTTTTGATAGCGGAAAAACTCTCCCCCCCAGATCTCCCCATCGTGCCCCAGGCCCAGCCCATCCCAGATGACGCCCAGCACCGGCTCTTCCGTTTCCAGCAGGCCGTGCTCTGCCAGTACGGCGGCAAAGTGCGCTTCGTGATGTTGATAAGCGCGCAGGGGTACGCCCAACTGCGCTGCCATTTCCTTACCCAGTTGGGTGCTGAAATAGCCGGGGTGCAGGTCGGTGAGGAGGAGTTCGGGCTGTACGTCAAAGACGCGCAGGAAGTGCTCCACCGTTTCCCGGAAGCGCTCCTGCGATTCGTAGGATCCCAGGGCGCCCAGGTACTGGCTGGCGTAGTAGTTGCCCCCCTGAAGCAGGGTGAAGGAGCTTTTTAGTTCGGCGCCGGTAGCGAGGATGGTGGCTTCCGGCGCTTTTACCGGCGGCAGGAAAGTGGGCGAAAGGCCGCGGGAGCGCCTCAGGATGATGCGCTGTTTTTCCTGGGGGCTGAAGCGCATCACGCTGTCGTCCTGCGGGGTGGAAATGGCTCGCTCGTTGCTTACCAGGAGATCCGCAATGCCCGCCAGCTGGCTGAAGGCCTGCTCGTCGGTATAGCAGATGGGGGCGCCGCTGAGGTTGCCGCTGCTGGCAATAATGGGTTTTGGAAAGGCATGTAGCAGCAGTTCATAAAGTGGGGCGTAGGGCAGCATGGCGCCGATCTGCTGCAGATCGGGAGCGATATCTTCTTTGGCAATGCCCGAGCCCGGCCGTTCTTTGATGGGAAGCAGTACGATGGGCGCTACGGGAGAGTGCAGGGCCGCTGATGCCGCTGCGGTGATTTCCACATCCGCCCTCAGGCTATTCTCATCGGGGTACATCAGGGCGAAGGGCTTGGTGGGGCGGTGCTTGCGGCGGCGCCATTCGCGAATGGGCGCCGGATGGGTGGCGTCGCAGGTGAGCAGAAAACCGCCTATGCCTTTGATGGCCACGATCTGGCCGGCTTCCCAGGCGCGGGCCACTTCCCGGATGATCTGTTGGGTATCGCTGGCCAGGAGTTGCCGCTGGAAGTCATACAGCCGCAGCGGAATGCCGCAGTCGAGGCAGGAGTTGGTCTGCGAGTAGTACCGGCGGTTGAGCGGGTCATCATACTCGGCCTGGCAGGTGGGGCACATCACAAATGGCGCCATGGTGGTGCGCTCGCGGTCGTAGGGCAGTTTGTCGATGATGGAAAAGCGCGGGCCGCAGTTGGTGCAGGTAATGAAGGGATAGCCGGCCCGGCGGTCTTTGGGATGGAGCAATTCCCGGCGGCAGTCTTCGCAGAGGGCGAAATCCGGCGTTAACAGCAGGCGGGCGGGGCCGCCTTCACCGCTTTCCACGATCTTAAAATCATCGAACTGCCGGCTTTCTACTTCCCGCAGGCTGTGCCCGGTGATGACCGACAGGGCAGGGGCCTCTTCCCGCAGGCGGTGGTAGAAGGCCTCGATCTTTTCCGGGGAGCCGTTGACTTCCACATGTACGCCATCGGTGGTGTTGCTCACCCAGCCGTTCAGCCCGGACTGTAGTGCGATGCGGTATACAAAGGGGCGAAAGCCTACGCCCTGTACCTGGCCTTGGATGTGGATGTGAAAGCTTGGCATCATTTTTCTTACAGATCCAACTGTAGCTTTATGATCCGCTCGATGTTTTCCATCTCTTTGGAAGTTGCCTCTCCGGCCTTATTCAAGAATCTCAATTCACTAACTGTAGTCAACTGATCCGCCATTGCTTTACTATTCTTTCCAGAGATCTTGATAAGCGTTTCAGTTGGATATAATTTTCCGGTCTTGGAGCTAAGTGGAATTACCTGATATCGTTTCAGATACTTATTAGAGACATCATTGCTAATGATGACTGCAGGGCGTTTTTTCTTCACCTCCTGCCCTACTGAAGGATCAAAATTTACCCACCATATCTCTCCGCGCTTTTTCATAATTCTTCTGAATTGAGGGTACCCTCAATCCATTCGAATGCTTCTTCCTCTCGTTCCTGGTCCTCTGACATTTTTTTATATCCCTGTTCTAATGCAGATAAATTCTCTTCTTCCCGTTTTTCCTGGTAGAGTTTATTGAGGATCATCTCATACAATTCGCGAAGTATTTCCCCTTCTTGACTGTCGATCAGCCGGATTATTCGCAATTTGATATCGGCTTCGCTCATATCTTAATTTTGTTTTTGTCCCATCAATTAAGTTACTTCAAAAGTAGTCTTTTTTAAAGCAATATCACAGATCCTAAAAAAGTTCCGAGTAGCTCCGCCTGCCAACTGTTGAGCATAGCGAAACCCGCCTGGGCCATCTACCCTCTAACACTCCGGTACCTTAATGGAAATATTCACCGCCAGCCCCCCCTGCGAGGTCTCCTTATACTTGGTACTCATATCCTGGGCGGTTTCCCACATGGTCTTGATGACTTCGTCGAG
>CAYVVK010000468.1:0-5681 GCA_964454855.1 uncultured Phaeodactylibacter sp.
CCCGGCTCCTCCGGCTGCGCCCTCATTGCCCGCGCCCCCTGCGCCTCCCACACCACCGTCGCCCCCAAAATTTTTCTCCTGGGGGGAAGAGGAGGTGAAGAAGGTCACCACCAGAAAACTGGAGGATGGCAGCACCCTCATCCTGATCGAATCTGAGGATGGAGAGAAAGTAGAGCTCAAGGTAGAGGGTGAAAAAGGCGAACATGTCATCATCTATGATGGAGAACCACTGAAGGAGGGGGAAACCAGGGTAATTGGTGAAGGCTCCTCCCCGAGGGTTTTCCATTTCCGCGACGGCGGCCATGGCGGAGGCAACTATTTCTTTGGAAAAGGCCTGGAGTATAATAAGGCCGCGGAAGAAGCCCTGAGCTCCTACAGAGAAAGAGAAAAGGAGGTTCGGGAGGAGATCGAAAAAATACAGCAACAGCTTCGCCAGAACTTCTCCGAGGAGAAGCAGCAGGAGATAGAAGAGCTTTTGGAGAGAAGCAAGGCTATGCAAAAGGAACACACAGACGCCCTGCGAAAGGGACTGAAAAGCCAGCCCAAAGGCAGGTATTTTTTCCCGGAGGGCCTGGATTCTGCCTTTCAATTCAAAGCGCTGACTGATTTCGAATTTGGTGCGGACTTCATGCCGCTCAGCCCATATGTGCCGCAGGTAAAGGGCGAGGCCCAGAGCAAGATCGAAAAACAATTGCTCGCTGATGGCCTGATCGACAGCGCCGCCCACTACAAATTTAACCTCTCCGGCAAGGGCTGGATGAAGGCCAACGGCAAAAAAGTCTCCGAGGCCGCCTTCCTAAAGTACAAGAAGTTGTGGGAAGAAGCATCCGGCACCGAGCTGAAAGAAGAAAGCCACATCCAGATCAATAAAAACACCCAGGCACGGTAACACTTTAAAAGCCCGCCCCATGGCAATTTGCAGATGTGGCGGGCTTGTTTTTTGTGCCTGGAAAATAACAATGGAACAATTTAACAATCTAACCGGGACCCCAGGGAAAATGGCTCCTGGCGGCTCGAATTCAAAGCAAAATGGGTATGAACAAAGTTGTCCGGGCACTTACTTATCCAGCCACTGTTTGAAGCCGGAGGTGCGGTCCCGGCTGACGATCACCTCAAAATCGGGAGCGGGCGCCAGTTGCAGCTTCAGGCGGCTGTTGAAATGAGGAGCCACTTTTCGAATGGCCCGGATGTGCGTGATCACCTTGCGGTTGATGCGGAAAAAGGAGGCAGGAGGCAGCAATGTCTCCAGTTGGTCGAGGGTGTAGTCGATGGCGTGGCGTTTTCTGCCTTCCATCTGAGCGAATAGCAGCCCCTCTTCCGAATAGAAATACTGAATGTCGGCCACCTCGATATAGGTGAGTTGCTGCCCTGCCTTAACGATAAACCGTTTTTTGTATTCCGGTTGCGTAAAGGAGGCCAGGAGCTGTTGCAGGGCCTGCGGGCTGATGGCATTTCCTCGCCGGGCCAGCCGGTCAAACTTGTCCAGTGCTTCCGACAGTTCTTCGGGCTCTATGGGCTTCAGCAGGTAGTCGATGCTGTTGATCTTAAAGGCTTTGAGGGTATACTGGTCATAGGCAGTGGTAAAAATGGCCGGCGTTTGGATGTCTGCTTCTTTAAAAATGTCGAAGCTCAGCCCATCGGCAAGTTGTATATCCAGAAACACGAGATCGGGGGGTAGATTGGACTGCCACCATTCAACCGTGGCGCTGATGCTCTCCAGCGGCCCCAGGATATCTGCCTGCGGGCGGTACTTTACCAGCATTTGCTTCAGGCGTTTGGCGGCAGGCAGTTCATCTTCCACGATAAGCATTCTCATGGTCTATGGTTTGGCACGCTGCAAATTTAAAGATCAGGGAGGCAGGTACCAAGGCAGGCGCCGCCTTTTTATTTATGTTATTGGTCTTGCCAGTGTTTCAGGGAAAAGCGCAGGTACTGGTAATTGTAGCGGAAGCGAAAGGCCACTTCCCCGAAATAAGGAAGGCGCCACTTGCTGCGGGGAGGGCGGGAAAAGGCGAAGGGTTCGGTAGGAATGCCCAGAAAGTTGCGGTCCATCTCGCCGTTGCCGTTGATGTCGTGGAAAAGAGCTATGGCATAGGTGCCGTAGGGTAAGGTGTCGATGTAAATACGCGCCAGTCCTGCTTTTTGAACCTGATAAGCCTGTATTATGGCCCTCTCTTTGACGAGGTAGTTCTCCTTGGAGTCGTATATGCCCACCCAGACCGTGCCCCGGGCCTCCCGGATGTTATCTACCTCGATGACGAGCCTCCCGTTGTCGGGGCCGGCCGGTTGCATCATGCTCAGCACCATTACAATTACCGTCGAGATCATGTGTTTTTTTGTTTTTCTTTACTATTCCGAGTTGCAGTGAACTCAAAGACTACAATTAGCACGAAAGGTTGCTGCCAAACCGTCTACGGATGGACATCCATTATGGATTGCAGGCCTAAAATTTAGTGGCTTTCCTGGCTGGCGGATTGGTTTTACAAATTTTTATGTGTATTTTTATCTTATAAAAGGTATTAAGCTACGTAAGATTCTTTCCCAAAAACTTCTTTTCCCAAACAAAGCCTGGCGGAAAACCACATAAATAAGTACGCCATTCTGCTGGGCGGGTTGCGCCACAGCAGCACGATAACTTTTTCTTAATTCCGCAGCAGACACAAGGCTATTCTCTGTACCCTTTACAGCGTTTCTACAAAATACGTACCCCGAAAATGACAGCGTGGCTCGCTGAGGAGCAGTGGCTTTGAGGTGTGGTTCCGGCCCCACCCATCAAGAGATAGTACTACCTAAGAGACGGTTTTTGGTGAACAATTCACCTTCGCCGGGCGGTTCCTGTACTCAGGGCCGCCCGGTTTTTTTGGATAATCGCCAGGATATATGCATATTATACGCGGAAGAATGCAGCTGCGCGCCAGGCCGGCCCGTAAGCCTTGCTTTCATGGGCCCCGATGGCGCCATAAAAAGCGGGGGAAAAATGCAAGAGATGAAAATTATTATCTATTTTTGCAAGGCTGGCCCAGACAATTTTGCCCTTAAAGATTCGGATAGTTTACCAGTAACCTGCTGGCCATATTTGATTACCCTTTTTTACAGACTGTACCCCACACAGGTGTAAATCCCTTTATAAGCCCTTCATCAGACCCCATTGGCGTTGTGCATCCGGCAGATGTTAATCGAGGCGCCACCGGCGCAGGATAATTTTGCCGCCAGGTGTACTCATTGGAGGAATTTTTCGTCCAATGAAACAGGTAAGCGATATTTTTAATGTCAGTATAATCTCAAAAACAGGGCAGTGAGCTTAAACATTCGGAGTTTACTGTTCATTCTTAGGCTATCAAATCCCAATTCGCATGAAAAAGAGCTACACAGCATTCATTAATGGAGTAGCAAAAAAACTAACAAAGGTGGGGGCGGCAGCAATCTTTTGCCTCGGCCTGTTTCTGGCCCCCAACATTCCGGCTAACGCGCAGTGTGACATTCAGATCGAAGACATTTCCGTTGATTGCAACTACCAGGATAATTCGAGCAGCTTCAGCGTACAGGTAAAGGTCAGCTGGTCAGCTGCTCCCGGTAGTGATATAGCGCTTACCCTCGGCGGGCTTACCCGGACCTTCACCCCTACCTCCTCCAATGGCTCCCGGACGATATCCGGCCTCAGCCTTCCCGGCCCAGGCTTCGGCTATCCGGTAATGGTTAAATTTTCCGGCACCGACTGCCAGGATTTCGCTTCCGCCGATGCCATTGCCTGCGGCCCGGCCTGTTCCGGCGGGCCGGATGTCCTGGGAGGCTTCGTATGGAAAGAAACGGACAGTAACGGCGCCTTCGACGGGGAGGCCGGCCAGGCCAATGTGAAAGTGGATGCCTATGACTGCGAAGGCGTACTGGCCGGGGCCGCCTTTTCCAATGCCGACGGCCAGTGGAGCATTTCCGGCCTGCACGAAGGAGAAAAATACCGGGTGGAATTCTCCACTCAGCAGATCGCCGGCCTCAGCCCCGCCGCCGCAGGGACGGATAATGGCGGTACGGTACAAGCCGTTACTGCCGGCGATTGCGCCGTCAATGCCGCTTTCATGGAGCAATTCTCCGAAGAGGATTGCTTCAACCCCGATAATGATCTCCCAGGCGAATGTATCGAGAACTTCAACCGGCTGGACTGGAGTACCTTCTCCAATGGCGCCAACCCCTTTCCTTTTCCGCCCTACCAGCGAATGGTGGATGAAGACATGGTGTACTGGTCTCGCAGCACCGATGACGCTACAGCCTATGCCCACAGGGTATTTCGCAGCATTCTCGGAGGCGAAGACGCCTTTTACTACCTGGAAATGCAGATGGACAATACTTCCGACGGGGCAGACAAAGACGTCGGGGTGGTTTTCGCCTTCAACCGCCCGGTAGATCAACTGTCCTTCACTCTGCTCGATATCGATGTTACCGGCAGCACAGCCGACCGGGTTAGCGTACAAGGCTTTCAGGGGGGAGCCCCCATTGCACTCAGCCTGCCCGAAATAGAGGCCGGCGCCGCAGTGAGTGTCCTGCGGCCTCATCTGTTTGAGGGAAGCACCACGGTAGCCGATGCCTCTACGGCCGGCAATGTGCACATCCGCTTCGATCAGCCGGTCGACCAGGTGGCCATTACGCTCACGGGAGTGCCCCGGGGCGGAGCCGCCGATATGCAGGCCATCGGCATCGGAGAGATCAAATGGTGTGACAAGGAGGTGAGCATCAGCCCGCAGTGCACCAATATACTGGACTGGAAGGTATTTCCGGACGATTATGCCGTACCGGCGCCTTACCTCTTCCGTGGAGTGGAAGTGGGCATTCAGGGCAACGACCCCTTTGGGATCGCTGCCTCTTCGGCCTTCAAAATAGACAATGACCAGACACCGCTTGGCGGCCAGCGGGGCTTCTGGCCGCTTTCCATGAACGCTGCCGACGCCAGCCAGTATGCAGAGGGCGTACTTGCCTTCGGGTATCCCGTGGATCAGCTGAGCTTTTCCATCCTCGATATTGATCAGAGCGATGGCCTGGGGGCCCCTCTGGCTGCTTACCAGGATAAGGTGAGTGTCTTTGCTTTCCTGAACGGCGAGGAAGTGCCGCTTAGCCTGGCTGATGTGTCGGTTGGAGAAGGCTCTCAGGGGGGGAGCGTGCATATCCTTTCCGCCAACGAGTACCTCGGTGATGGCCAAACGGTAAACCCCACTTCTTCCGACGGTAATGTATACATACAGTTTCCCGGGAAAGTGGATTCCGTAGTGGTGCGCCTGGCAGCAGGGCCCGATAGCCCCGCCAACCCCGCTACGCAACACATCGGCATCAGCGGCCTGAACTTCTGCATCTGCCGCCCGGCGCTTCTGCAGCTCGGCGATTATGTATGGGAGGACGAAGACGGGGATGGCGTTCAGGACGCCTGCGAAGCTCCCATTCCCGGCCTCGGCGTCTCCCTTTACAATGCGGAAGGTACGCTGCTGGCCACCACCAGCACCGATGAGGCCGGCCGCTATCATTTTACGAGCTCTGCCACTACGGGAGAAAGCTGGCTTCGGGAAGGGCAGGTACTTCCCTCCACTTCCTATTATATTGTGTTCGGCAACGGAGATCAGAATCCCGACAACCGCATCATCAAAGCGAATGACGCCTTCTACACGCCCACGAAAAAGCAGGCGGGAGAAGGGGCATTC
>CAYVVK010000469.1:0-5664 GCA_964454855.1 uncultured Phaeodactylibacter sp.
CTGGCCAATACTTCCCACGAACTGCGCACCCCCCTCAACGGCATCATCGGGCTGGCGCAATCCCTGAAAGAAGGCGCCGCCGGAAAGCTCCCCGGCCCGGCCATCGAAAACCTGGAAATGATCACCGCCAGCGGGCGCCGCCTCGCCAGCCTGGTCAACGACATCCTCGATTATTCCAAACTTAAGAACCAGGACCTCAAGCTGGACCGCAAGGCCGTAGACCTCTTTACCGTGGCGGATGTGGTGCTGGACCTGACCCGCCCGCTCGTCAGAAGCAAAGGGTTGGAACTGAACAACAAAATACCGAGGGAGCTGCCGCTTGTTTTTGCTGACGAAGGCCGCCTTCAACAGATCCTGCACAACCTGATCGGCAATGCCGTCAAGTTTACCGAGGAAGGCAGCGTGAGCGTTTCCGCCCGGCAACGGGAAGAAAAGATAGCAGTGTCGGTTGCCGATACCGGCATCGGTATTCCCAAAGAAAAATTCGAGGATATATTCCGCTCCTTTGAGCAGATCGAAGAATCTTCGCAGAGGGCCTACAGCGGCACAGGCCTGGGGCTCGCCATCAGCAAACAGCTTGTGGAATTACAGGGAGGGACGATCCGGGTGGAATCCCGGGTAGGAGAAGGGTCCGTATTTACCTTCACCTTACCCATCGCTTCCGCCGAGGCCAGTGCAGCAGCCACAGTATCAGAGCAAAGAACAGAAAAAGCGGGCACTAGCCACGGCCCTTCCACCGGCAGGCAGGCGGAAGATAAACCCGGAACAGCCAAGGAAAAAGCTGCCGAAGGCAAAGGGCTGAGGATACTTGTCGTAGATGATGAAGCCGTCAACCGCCGGGTGTTGCGCAATTTCCTGAGCATGGAAGGTTATGAAGTGGTAGAGGCCAGTAACGGCCCCGAAGCACTCGATCTTATAGAGCACTCACCTCCTTTCGACCTGGCCATACTCGATATCATGATGCCCAAAATGTCGGGCTATGAGGTATGCCGCCGCCTGCGGGAACAGTATCTGCCCAGCGAACTGCCGGTAGTCATGCTCACCGCCAAAGGCCAGCTGTCTGACCTGGTGGAAGGCTTCAATGCCGGCGCCAACGACTACCTCGCCAAACCCTTCCGCAAGGAAGAACTACTTAGCCGGATACGGACGCACCTCAAGCTGCACCACATCAATAAGGCCACCGGCAAGTTCGTGCCCTATGAGTTTATCCGCACCATTGGGCGCGACAGCATTACAGAGGTACAATTGGGCGACCAGGCCGAAAGGGAGGTCACGGTCTTCTTCTCCGACATCCGCGGATACACCAGCCTGGCGGAACAGATGAGCCCGGAGGAGAACTTCCGCTTCGTCAATGCCTACGTCAACCGCATGGGCCCGATCATCAAACGGTGCCATGGTTTCGTCAACCAATACCTGGGCGATGCCATCATGGCCATCTTTCAGCAAAGCCCGGCAGATGCCTTGCAGGCCGCCATCGGCCTCCAACAGGAACTCCGGAAATACAATGAAGAAAGGGCAGCCAAGGGCCGCAACCCCATCCGGGCGGGCGTCGGCATGCACACGGGCCCGCTCATCATGGGCATCATCGGCGATGAACACCGCACCGAGCCGGCCACCATATCGGATACGGTGAACACTGCCGCGCGCATGGAAGGGCTGACCAAGTACTATGGCGCCGGCATTCTGCTGAGTGAGGATACCCTGACGGGAATAAAGGATGCTGCTCAATTCCAGCTGCGCTATCTCGGCAAGGTACAGGTAAAGGGCAAACAGCAGGCCCTGGGCCTGTACGAATGTTTCGATGGCGACCCGCCGGGCATGATCGAAAAGAAACAGCACACCCGGAAGGCCTTCGACGAAGGGGTGGAAGCTTATCTGAACGGAGATTTTGAAAAAGCACTGCCCCTTTTTCAGGATATCCTAAACCGGAACCCGGATGACCGGGTGGCCGAGTATGTTATTAACAAGATCCAATCCATGGCCGGCGGCCCTCCGGAGGGTTGGGGCGGCGTGGAGATGATGGATAAGAAGTAGGCGAAACGTTATACTACCGTCACCCGCAGCGCCTTCAACCCATCCGCGCCCTGCAGGCGGCCCAGCTCCAGGCTTTCCACCTCCGGGCTGACATAGCCTTTATCCACCAGGTAATCGATGTAGCCCAGGTACTCCTCCCGGTCCTTGTCGTTGAGATAGACGATGGCGATCTTGCCGCGTTGGGTCAGGCGCTCATCCGTGTCCTTGACCATAGCCTTGTCGATGCGCTTTTTGATGATCTCGTAGCGTACGTTGTAGGCGCCGTCCACGTCGAAGCGCTTGTCGTCCATGCGGAAGCGGATGCTGATGGGGCTGTTGTAGACGAAGATGAGCTGGGCGGTGGACAGGGAGGTGGGAAATTTCTGAGCTTCCTGTTCCACCAGGCGGGTGGCCTCGCAGAGGCTGATCAGTTGCCAGAGACGGAAATCTTTGAGGTGGTAGTTGAGAAACTCGCCTTCCTGAAGTATGGACTGGCCGAGGTAGATGTTGTACTCTATGCCGTCGGTCTTATAGATCTCGTAGTAATGTGGCAACAGGGCCTGCATTTTCTGTTGTTGTTCCTCCATGAAGTTGCCAAGCAGGATGTTGAGCATTTCGACGCTCTTTTCATAATCTTTCCGCTGCCGGTAGAGGATGCCCAATTGTTTGTCCATTTTAGCAAAGTAAGGCTGCAGGACATTTTCCCGGAGCTGCCGGTCTTTTCTGCCAAGGTATTGCAGGAAGGGGTGCACCTCCTGCAGGAGCAGGTCGGTGACTTCATTCTCATCGCTGGAGTAAAATTCGCGTGCCAGGCGCTGGCTCAGTTTGTGCACCCGGTTGAGGTATTTGTCTGTGAGGTGAAAGCCGCTGGTTTCCCGGCAACTTTCCAGCACCCTGGACAACATCTCAAGATTATCCATAATGTCGGCATGTATGGCCCCGGAGCGCAGGGTGGAAGAACTGACGATATCGGCCTGCCCGTAGAGTGGATATACATCCTTGAAGGCGATGTTATCATCCACATCCTCTCCGCGGAAGAGCATATGCTCGGCGGCCTTTCGGAATTTCCAGAATACGCTCTGGTGTATGGAAGTATAGCGCTTCTGAATGGTGAGGTTCACCATATCCTGCATCTGCCTTTTCATGCGGTTGAAGCTGATGGAAAAGAGCGTAAAAATATCCTGCAGGTGTATCAGGGTGAAGGCATTGAAGCGGCAGGGCTGAGGCGTGCCAATCTCGAGTATGCCGATCACCTTGCCGCCTTCGTCTTTTACCGGCGCCAGGATCAGGCTGCGCAGGCCCAGTTTCAGGAGCAGTGTAGCTACTTTATCATTGGCCACTTCGCGGAGGTCTTCGACAGCCAGGGGCCCCTCCTCTTTTAACAGCCTGTGGTAAAGCGTTCCTTCCATATGCGGCGGCAGTACATCCAACTGGCCGGAAACACCCCTCAGCAGGCTGCCCTCCAGCAATTCTTCCACCGAGGATTCCCACCAGAGCGGCACGGCCCCCAGCCGCAGGCCGGGCTCCTGCAGGTAATTGCGAAACTGTGCCTGTACAAAAGCGATCATTTCATCGCGGCTGCGGGGCGACTCGCCGATCAGGCCCTGCTGCAGATTGTTCCACACTTCGGTATTTGTCACATCGGTGAGGTAGCCCATCACCAGGCCTTCCAGGACGAAGTTTTCCGGAGGCAGGTATTCGAGCCAGAGTTCACTGTCCAGCACATTGTTGATCAGCTTATTGAAGTGGCGGGGGCCCAGCTTGGGAAGCGGCTTGAGGGCCTTGACGCGTATGAAGTCTGTGACGACATTAATACGATAGTATTTTTCCAGGCCCGTCTCCCGGTCGCGCAGGCGAAAGGCCCGGGGAAAACAAAAGTCCAGCTCCTGGCCATAGCAGTATTTGAGGATGAGCCCCCCGGCTTCGGCAACCGACCCTCGTTCTGCTTCCTCATCTTCCTTGCCCGGAAAATAGATCTCCAGCTTCCCACTCTTCGACTGTTCCTCCACTGCCTGCGAACGAAACATAAAAGTAGGGGCGAAAGGCTCTCCGGCGAAGGCCTGCCCCTCTTCTTCCGTCAATGGAAAAAAAAGAGACATCAGTGTCTGTATGGCCTTGCTTTCTTCCAGCGCCTCCGGCGACTCGCCCTGCTCCAACTTTTCCTGAAGCAGGGAGATCTGCCGGTGCAGCCCTTCGAACAGGCCCTTCATGGCCGGGCTGCATGATTGAGCCCGTTCTGCCAGGTATTCCAGCAGGTATTCAAAGCTCAGGCGGGTTTCGTAGGGAAAAGTCCGCGCATAAGGCATGTGGTTAAGGAAAGTATCCAGAGGGATGAATTTTTCCTGAGCAATGGGTTTTACGTCCAGCATCGTAATGGCCTTTTTTTTCCTTAACAGTTATCGGGCCGGAATGGCCGAAAATTTTCCCGCCCTTTTAAAAATAAAAGGCTGAAAGACAAGCACTTTACCCGGGATACTCCAGCCCGATCTCTCCCCGCACCGCATCCAGCAGGCCGATCAGTTTCTGGCTGAAGCTCAACGGCAGCAGCGGGCTTTCTTTCAGGCCTTCCTGCAGGCAGTGCATCACCTCCTCGGCCTCGTAGGAATAGCCGTTGGTGGTATATTCAAAGTGAAAATCCCGGGGGCGGCCCTCATTGGGAATATGCGTCATGCTACTGGCCTCGTGCCAGCGGGTATGGATGTGGATGGAGCCGGTTTCCCCGTAGATAAAGGCCTCCGTCTTGGTGCGGGAGCGGAAGGTGGAGTGCAAATGCGCCATGTGGCCGCTATCGTAGTTGAAAAGGATGCCGCACTCTTCATCGATGCCCGTTTTGCCGATGCGGGCTACTGCCTTGATGTCTGTGGGTTTCCCCATAATGAGCAGGGCCAGAAAAACGGGATAGATGCCGATGTCGAGCAGGGAGCCGCCACCCAGCGCGCGGTTGTAGATGCGCCCTTCCGGGTCGAAGGGGGCCTTGAAGCCGAAGTCGGCCTTTACCGAGAGTACCTCGCCGATGGCGCCATTGCCGATAAGTTCCAGGGCCTTAACGGTAACGGGCAGGAAGCGCGTCCAGAGGGCTTCCATGAGGAAGGTGTCATTGCGGCGGGCGGCATCCACCATTTCCTGCACCTGCACGGCATTCATGGCGAAAGGCTTTTCGCAGAGCACCGGGATGCCGGCATCTAGGCACATGACGGTGTTGTCGCGGTGGCTGATATGGCGGGTGGCGATGTATACGACATCCAGATCCGGGCAGCTGAGAATGCCTTCGTAGGTGCCGTAGGCATGTTCAGCGCCGTATTGCAGGGCGAAGGCGCGCGCCCGTTCTTCCGAGCGGGAAGCGACGGCATGCAGGCGGGCGTTGGGCAGTTTGTCGAGGTCCTGCGCAAATTTGTGGGCGATTCTGCCGGGGCCGATGATGCCCCAGTTGTAGGTTTTGGCCATGGTTGGAGGTATTGTGGTGTTTCGGTGTTTTGGTTTTCCGGCGTTAAGGTACTAAAATATCGACATCCCAGTAATCGTAGTAAACAGCTCCAATGCCCGTATCCCCACCACCGAATTCCCGTGATCATTCAGGCCCGGGCTCCAAACGGTGATGGCCAGCTCCCCGGGGATGACGGCCACGATGCCCCCTCCTACCCCACTCTTGCC
>CAYVVK010000470.1:0-5661 GCA_964454855.1 uncultured Phaeodactylibacter sp.
AGCATCAAATCCTCAGGCGAGATCTTTTCCGAGATCTTCGTTTTGTTCAGGAAATACGCCGGGTATATCGTGCTGGCGTCACTGGGGACTACCATTCTGTACACGGCCATGGCCTTTCTGACCGCCGAGAAGGCGCCTTCCGAGCTCTTCTTTTTTCCCAACCAGTCCTTCGGCACCGCCGTGGCCATTGCCCAGTTTCTGATTAACGACAGCATCCCGCTGCTGCCGCTCATAAACACTCTGTCCGTTGCCTTGTTGTTGTTTATGTCATTCCGGAACCTGGTTTTGGAAGAACAGGGAAAAGGCGGAAGCAATGTGCTGCTTGTTTTTCTAAAACTCCTCTTTCCGGCCCTGGCCCTGCAGCTGATCATACTGACCAACGAGTGGTACACGGCCTTCCTGGTACTGGCCTTGCTTCCGGTGCCTGCAGTGTGGGCGTACGTCATTATGAGGGAGGGGCGCAATCCCTTTACCGCCTTTAGCCGTGCGCTCTCCTTATTGGGAGCCGCCTATGGAAAAGCCTTCAGCCTGTTTGCCATACTGCTGATGGTAGGCTTCCTGTTCTTCTCGCTGGTGGACACGGCTTTTGCCTGGTTTTACCTCGACCTCATTACCTGGGTGGTACAGCTGGAAGAGCCTGCCATGGAGCAGTTCAGCGCGATAGTGCTGACTTTTGTTACTATATTCGTTATGCATCTCACTTTGTCTATCGTATTTCTGGGAGGGGCGCTGCTGTATTATTCGCTGGTAGAGATCAAGGAAGCTCCCTCCCTTAAGGAACGCATTCAGCAGATCGGCCTGCGGCGGAGCATCCGGGGGATGGACCAGGAATGAGCATAAAAACAAAAAATGAAGGACCTTACATACCTTAACCCGATGGCTGCCTACCTCTTTGCCGCAAACTGGAAGTGGCTTTTCACCGGCCAGCTGATGGTGCTTTTCCTGTTGGCGGCCGGGCCATTGCCGGCTCAGCAGGAGGGGCCTTCCCGCATTTATCTGGAGGAAGGCCTTCGCCCCCGCGCCTTCGACAAACAGGATTGGCAGAGGGCTACCGAAGGCCTGGATTATTCGCAGGACAGAAAAGTTGAAAAAAAGAGAAAAAAAGCCGGGAAGGAGGAGGGGGGAAATGGTGGCGACAGCCCGCAGGAAAGACAACAGGAACGGAGAAACATCACTATAGGAGAAGGCCTCAGTTCGGGGATACTGAAATTTCTCGGCTTTCTGGCCCTGGCCATCATCCTGGCCCTGCTGCTGCGGGCACTCCTGGGCCTGGAGAGCAGCCCACGCGACAAGAAGATCCGCCAGCAGAATGAGGGGGAAGCCATCGACCTGAAAAGGATAGAGGAAAACATCCACGAATCCGACCTGGAAGCCTACCTCAGGCAGGCACTGGAAATGAAAAATTACAATCTCGCCATCCGGCTCTACTATCTGGCCATCCTCAAGGAATTATCCCTGAAAAAGGCCATCCAATGGAAGAAGAACAAGACCAACCGGCAGTATCTGGCCGAGATGCGGCAATCGCCCCTTTCCGCCCGCTTTGCCGAAGCTACCCGCGCCTTCGAACGGGCCTGGTACGGCGGCCATCCGGTGGATGAGCATCATTTTCAGAAGCTGGAACCGCAGTTCCGGAAACTGGTTAAAGCCGTAAAGGCCTGAATGGAATATGCTGAAAAAGAAACACATATTACTGATCATCGGTGCCCTGGCGATACTCATCCTGGGTTTCCTGCTGCTGCGGGAAGACAGCCAGCGCTTTAACTGGCGGGAGACCTACGACGAGGAGAGCCGCTCTCCCTACGGCACCTCAGTGATATTTGAGCTGTTGAAGGGTTACTTTCCGGAGGAGGAAGTAACGGTGGTTAAAGACAGCCTCCATGGCATCCTGCCCGAGGAAAACCGCAAGGCAAATTACGTCTTTATCGGGGAGGCGATGTACATGGATTCTTCAGATGTCAATACCCTGATCCGTTTTGTAGAATCGGGAAACATTGCCTTCCTCTCCAGCAAGACCATTCCTTACGACCTCATGTTCCACCTCTACTATGAAGAGTGTGACGACATCTACTGGGAGGATTACGCCCTCCTCACCGACACCCTGGCCCGGCTGAACTTCAGCCATCCCAAACTACATATGGACTCCGCCCGAACCTACCAATACCTCTCACGCAACGAAGTACAGGAATACAGCTGGAGCCATATCGAAGACTTTTACTTCTGCGAGCAACAAGGAGGGCTGGCTCCCCTGGGCACGCTCCACGACAGCCTGTCCAATTTTGCCCGGGTGCGGTACGGCAAAGGCCTTTTCTATCTGCACACCACGCCCATCGCTTTTTCCAACCTCCACCTACTGGAAGAGCGGAAGCTGGAATATGCCAACCGGGCCTTCTCTCACCTGCAGGCCGGCCCCATCTACTGGGACCGCTACAGCCGGGTGCCGGAATGGATGGGCCGCCGTATGAACGACCGCTATGCCTATACCCCGGAACGGGAGCTCTCCAAAGACAGCCCTCTGCAATACATTCTGGGGCAGCCTCCCCTTGCCTGGGCATGGTACACCCTGCTGGGCCTGGGCCTGCTGTTCCTCATCTTTCGCGCCAAGCGCAGGCAGCGCATCATACCAGTGCGGGAGGCCAATAGCAATACTTCCCTGGAGTTCATTTCCACCATCGGGCGCCTGTACTTCCTTCAGAACAACCACCGCCAACTGGCCCTGCAGCAGATGAAGCTCTTTCAGAGTTTCGTCCGGGAACACTACTTCCTGCATGCCCGTGAGCTGGATGAAGCCTTTGTGGATACCCTTTCGCACAAGTCGGAAGTGGCTCCGGAAGCCATACAGAAGATCCTTTTGTTGCACAGAAATATAAAAAGCTCGTCCTTCGTATCGGAAAACACCCTTATCGACTTTCATGCTCTGCTGGAGGACTTCTACAAAAACTGCAAGTGAACTGCCACCTGTACGGGTGGCTTCCAGGCAGATACGAGCAAAGCCAGAAGAAACATCACCACCAGCTAAGCAGGTGGTTTTCTAGAATGAAATAAACATCCAAGATGCACAAGGACGACAAGGAAGACAAGGAGAATATCGGGAGAAACGACAATCAGCCGGAAGAACACCACCCCTACCTGCCTCCCCGGGCAGAGCAGGGACAAACACGGGAAAGGCCGGCCGGCGAAGAACCCGATAACTGGCCCGAGGGCCGGCTGAATCTCAGCAAGATAAAAATTGCGGTAGATCGCATCAAGGAAGAACTGCACAAGGTCATCATCGGGCAGGAGGAACTCATGGACCTGCTGCTCGCGGGCATCTTTTCCGGAGGGCATGTCCTGCTGGAAGGAGTACCGGGCATCGCTAAGACCCTGGCCGCCAAGCTCATGGCGCAGTCCATGGATGTCGGCTTTTCCCGCATCCAGTTCACTCCAGACCTGATGCCGAGCGATGTATTGGGCACCACCGTTTTCAACATGAGGACGTCGGAGTTCTCCTTCAATGCCGGCCCTGTTTTTTCCAATATTATCCTGATCGATGAGATCAACCGGGCACCGGCAAAAACCCAGTCGGCACTTTTCGAGGTCATGGAGGAATACCAGGTGACGGTAGATGGGGAAACCTACCCCATGGCCTTTCCCTTTTTCGTCATCGCCACCCAGAACCCCATCGAGCAGGAAGGCACCTACAAGCTGCCGGAAGCACAGCTCGACCGCTTCCTGGCCAAGATCAACCTCCGATATCCGGAGCTGGAAGAGGAAAAGGCCATCCTGCGGCGTTTCCATAACGACTTCAAGATGTCGCAACGCGCCATCGTCAGGGCGGTATTCACCGCTACCGAGATCGAAGAGTGCCAGAAACTGGTGGAACAGGTGCACATCAATGAGGAATTGCTGGACTACATCGCCCACATCATCCACGACACCCGCAATAATGGCGACCTCTTCCTGGGAGCCTCGCCCCGCGCTTCCCTGGCCGTCATGAAAATGGCCAAAGCCATCGCCGCCATGAGCGGCCGCGATTTTGTCACTCCCGATGACATCCAGTACGTAGTCTACCCGGTGCTCAACCACCGCATCATCCTGACTCCGGAGCGGGAGATGGAAGGCTTTACCACCGAGGATGTGATCCGGGATATTATTCAGAAAATTGAAGTGCCCAGGTAATGAAGCACCTCTTCCTCAGCAACCGCTTCTTTCAGCTCTTCGGAGCGATGGCCGGCTTCCTGGTCATCAGCTTCTGGGTACCGGTATTGTGGCCGGCAGCTCAGGCCTTGTTCGTACTGGCTGTGGCATTGGTGTTGCTCGACCTGATCCTGCTCTTTAACCGCCGGATAGCGGTGAAAGCAGAGCGGCGCCTGCCCCGCATATTCAACCTGGGAGGCCAGAACACCGTGGAGCTGGAACTGGAGAACCAGTCACAGCTGCCGCTCTCCATCAACCTGATCGATGAGTTGCCCTTCCAGTTCGAGATCCGCGATTTTGAAAAGCGCCTGCGGCTCTCTGCAGGAGAGCAGCGCCGGCTGCGCTACGAACTGCGGCCCGTAGAACGAGGAGAGTATACCTTCGGCCGTATCAATGCTTTTCTTTCTTCTCCGCTTGGGCTGGTGCAGCGCCGCTACATCATTGAACAGGAAATGAGCGTGCCCGTCTATCCTTCGGTCTTACAGATGAAGCAGTTCGGGCTGCATGCCTTCGACCGCGTTACGCACCACAAAGGCATCAAAAAGATCCGCCGTATCGGGCACAGCTATGAATTCGAACAGATCAAGAACTACGTGCGGGGCGATGATTACCGGAGCATCAACTGGAAGGCCAGCAGCCGCCGCGCCACCCTCATGGTCAATCAGTACGAAGATGAGCGGGCACAGCAGGTATACAACATCATTGACAAAAGCCGGGCCATGCGCATGCCCTTCGAAGGCCTTAGCCTGATGGATTATGCCATCAACACCAGCCTGGTCATTTCCAACATTGCCCTGCAGAAACACGACCGCGCCGGCTTGATCACCTTTTCCGATAAAATAGGCACCACCATTAGGGCCGACAGTAAACCCACTCAGCTCAACCGCATCCTGGCCGCTCTCTACAAGGAGGAAGAGCGCCCCATGGAGGCCAACTATGAACTACTGTACTACGCCGGCCGCAAGCTCATCAACGGCCGCAGCCTGATGCTGCTCTATACCAACTTTGAAAGCAGCTATGCCCTGGAGCGCGTCCTGCCCATCCTGCGCCGCATCAGCACCTCGCACCTGCTGGTCGTCATCTTCTTTGAAAATACGGAGATCCGTGACTTTATCGATGAACCGGTTAATACCCTGGAAGACATCTACCAGCAGACCGTCGCCCGGAAATTCCTCAACGAAAAAGCACAGATGGTGCAAAAGCTCCGGCAGTACGGCATACAGGCCGTCCTTACCCGCCCGGAAAGCCTCTCGATCAATACGGTGAATAAGTACCTGGAGTTGAAGTCGCGGGGCTTGATTTAGCAGTAGGCAGTTTGCAGTGGGCAGTCACCCAGTCTCCCAGTCTCCCAGTCTCCTGTTTGCAGTGAGCAGTAGGCAGTCTCCACAAACTGTCCCCAAGTCCCCCAGTCCCCCAGTCTCCCAGTCCCCAAGTCTCCCAGTCCCCCAGTCCCCAAGTCTCCCAGTCTCCTGTTTGCAGTGAGCAGTA
>CAYVVK010000471.1:0-5639 GCA_964454855.1 uncultured Phaeodactylibacter sp.
GGCGGCCAGCTGCCCCTGGCTGTTTCGAATAAGGATTATGGCCGGCCCGGCAGCTGCTTCTCCTTGAAGGAAGAGCTCATCCCGGAACGGATTGGGAAAAACCTGCAGGGACAGAGCCCGCTCCTCTTCTACCGAAGAAGCTACACAGCCTTCATAGGCCGGGTCGTAGGCCAGCTGAAGGCTATAGCTGTTGCTGCAGCCCGTCAGTTCATTCCTTACGTCGAGGCGATAGGTTCCACTTTCCGACAGGCAATACTCCTGCTCATCTGCATCAGGAATGGCGACGCCGTCCAGGAACCACTGCAGCCTGTAATTATCGGGCAAGGCCCCGGGGTCGAACAATACCAGTAAATTATCGAAATTCTGGAAGACAGGAGACTCGGGAAGTGGAGAGAAGGACACTTCCAGCTGCGAGGATACGGCGCTGCAGCCCTCCGGCGTACTTGCCACTACCCAGTAGCTGCCATCTTCCGATACCTCCAGGGCAGGGCCCGTTTCTTCCAGGAGGGGAAGGCTGTCCTGGTGCCATTGAAGCTGTATTTCCTGAGCGTAAGGCTCCATCTGCTGAAGCAGCAGGGTATCGCCCTGGCAAAGGTTTACGGGCAGGGCCGGAGCCAGCAGGGGCGGCTGCGGCTGTTCGTAAACGCTTACGGTATCCACGGAGCGAATGGTATCGACGGGATGGAAGATATTCAGGCTGGCTGTCAGGCTCCCGCTACTGAACTGCCCTCCCGATTCGCGGGTAAAGTTGATCGTCCCGCACTCGTCATCGCCGCCCCCCAGGCCACTGTCCTCGTCTATGACGCGCAGGGTGTAGTTTCCCTCTCCGATAAAGAGATTTAAGGTGAAGGCCAGGGGCGTCTCGGCATTTTCTACTTCCGGCGTACTAAGGATGCGCTCCCCATCCGGGCCGATCACCTCCACGCGCAGGTCGGGCGCATTATTAAAGGCATCGCTGCAACCCACTTCTTCCACTACCACATCGGTGAGCAGGTAACCGAAGGTGTCGATCAGCGCCCGATATTCCACTTCATAAATACCCGCCTCGGTGTAGGTTTGAGGCGGAGGGTTTTCCAGCAGCGACATATTGCCGTTTCCGAAATCCCAGAAGTAGGAATAGCCTTCCCTTCCTTCCGAAGGGACGTTGTTGGTGAAACTGGCGGCCACTGAGCCGCAACCGGTATTATTTTCCAGGGTAAAACCCTCCGTGACGCTGGTGCCCGGCAGGATCATGATGGGGAAGGAAAAGGAGGTGGTTTCATTGAGCACAAAGATCCGGGCGGTGATGACCACCTCTACTTCGTAATAACCGGGAATCAGGGGAAAGCCACAGAGGCGAACACAGCCGTCGGTCTCTACCGCCGGGTCGAAAACCGTCTGGCTGGCTTCCCAGCTCAGCCCCGGCGGCAGGTTGGATAAGCCGGTGACCGTAATCTCATTGAGGGTTAGGCCCGGCGGCGTATCCGGGTCAGAAGCATGGACCGGGTCGGTGGTTTTCGGCATTCGGAAACTCAGGTCTGACTCATAGAACAGGCCTACCTGCCCATCTTCGGCAGCACCCAGGTATATGGTGTCTTCGGACAGGCCTTCGGGTAGGTTGGCCGAACAGCCCGGGCAGCCCGATTGCCCTCTTCCGGTCACTGACAAACAAAAAATGAGGTAAATGGAAAGTAAATATCTGATCATGGCCAAATTAGCTTTTGGATGAAACTGCCTGCAAGGCAGAAAAAAGAAGGGGAGCCAGCGCCATTCTGGCGCTGCTCCGGGCCAGGCATTATACTTATCTTTTCAGGGTGCAGGAGCGAAGCCTTTAAGTTGCAGGGTGAGCAACGGCCTCGCTCCAAAAATCAGAAGGGTTAAGGCTTGGAGATGAGTACCTTTTTTCTCACCGGCGGCTGATGGCCATTTTACGGGCCACCATTTCCCGGCCGTTGCTGATGGAATACAGGTAAAATCCGCCGGGCAGCTGGCTGCCATCGAAATCGATGATGTTTTCTCCCTGCAGGATCTGTACCCGCTGGCGGTGAATGTGGCGGCCAAAGATATCTGTGACCACAAAGTCGAATGCTCCCGCTTCTTCCGCATCGACGACCACCTGCGTCCACCCGCTCGTCGGGTTGGGGCGGTTGCTGAGATTGAACTTGGCCGCGAATTCCTCCTGTGTTCCGACCATGAAGCAGTTTTCAGAACCTTCGGGCAATACGGTCAGGTAATAGTGCCCTTCCTCTTCCAGGTCGCCCGGCAGAGTCAGGGTAAGAGGTGTGGGAAAGCCGGTGATGACGATCTGGGCGGTCACTTCGAGGTCATAAACGCCCAGTTCATCTTCCGTGGGTGTACCGAAAATCAGTACACAGCCCTTGGTCATGGCTTCAAAAACGCAGTTGGGAGGGTTGCAGACATAATCCATGCTGGCGGGCATATTGGCAATAGCGCCTTCGGATGAAATGGATACGGAGGTCAGCGGCACTTCGCCGAAATCAGTAGGAAAGGTCTCCGGTACATTGAAGGTCAGCACGGTCTCAAAATATCCATTGGCACAGGCCGTATCCTGAATGCCGGCCTCCGGCATGTCGGGAGACTGAGGCAGTGGAGACACCACCACAGTATCGGGAACAGAGGGATCTGGTTCGCAGGAAAGCTGCGCCTTTCCCATATGCCAGACTGCTACGCCCAAAAAGAGGAGTATAATTTTCTTCATAGTAAAAAGATTTGTTTGTAATGCCATTAAAGATTTTCGCAATATATGACATTTGAAAACAAATTCATCCAAAAATCAAAATTTAACAAGCTTCAGAAGGCTGGCTGACAGGAAGAAAAGCTGCTTTTCTAAATGCAGGAGAAGAAACCCTGTGGAGATTCTAAAATATGGCAAATCCTGTTAATTTTGCCCCAGCAACTCCTATTCTCTCCGTAATCCCCTATTTTCGCTCTTCTGAATTAGCTGTGAGCCCCATTGACATTTTTGCACAAAAACAAACCTGCTGATTGAGATGAGCAAAAAGACATTTATCCTACTGCTTGCCGGCCTGTGCCAGCAATTCGCTTTTGCCCAGAAAGCCAGTATTTACGGCACCGTGAAGGATGCCGCCACCGGGGAGCCCCTCATTGCCGCCACCGTACGTGCCGGCACCCAGGGTACCGTAACGGATATTGACGGCAGCTATTCCCTGGAGCTGGATGCCGGGAAACACACCATCGCTTTCCGCTACGTAGGCTATCAGCTGCTTAACCAAACCATAGAACTCGCCGCCGGAGAATCTGCAGAGCTGAATGCCGAACTGGAGCAGGAAGCCGCGGTACTGCAAACGGCCACCGTGACCAGTGGAAAATTCCAGAAGCCACTCAGCGAAGTGACCGTTTCGCTGGAAGTACTCCGGCCCGGCCTGATACAAAGCACAGGCAAAACGTCTATGGACGACGCCCTGGAAAAAGTGCCGGGGGTAACCATTATCGACGGGCAGGCCAACATCCGCGGAGGCTCCGGCTTCGCCCAGGGCGCCGGCAGCCGGGTACTGCTCCTGGTGGATGATATGCCTATCCTTTCCGCCGATGCCGGCTTTCCCAACTGGAATGATGTGCCCATCGAGAACATCGCCCAGGTGGAAGTGGTAAAAGGAGCGGCCTCCGCCCTGTACGGCTCTTCGGCACTCAACGGCATCATCAACGTGCGCACCGCCTATCCCAAGACGAAACCCGAAACCGAGGCCGCCGTTTTCTATACCCGCTACATGGCCCCGAAGAACGAGCAGCTTAAATGGTGGGACAGCGCCCCCTACCAGGTAGGCGCCAGCCTGGCCCACCGCCGTAAGATCGGCAAGCTCGACCTGGTGCTGGGCGGCTATTACCTCGACGACCAGGACTACTACCAGGATGCCTATAACCGCTACGGGCGCTTCAACTTCAATACCCGCTACCGGGCCAGCGACCGCCTCACCATCGGCCTGAGCGGCAACTTCAATGCCGGCGAGTCTTCTTCCTTCCTTTACTGGAAATCGGATACGGCAGCCTACATCCCCAACCCCGCCACCCTCGCCAGGCGCGAACGGGTGCGCTTTAACATCGACCCTGTAATAAATTATTACGACGGCGCCGGCAACCGCCACCGCCTGCAGGGCCGCTTCTACAGCACCAACAACGACAATGACGCCAACCAGGCCAATGCCTCCAGGCTCTACTACGGAGAGTATCAGTTCCAACGGCAGATCAGCGAGGCAGAGGTGGTGTTAACCGCGGGAGGCGTCATTTCCGGTTCTTCCATCGAAGCCGAACTTTACGGAGACACCACCTTCACTTCGCGGAATATTGCCGCTTACGTACAGGCAGATAAGAAAATTGGAGGGCGGCTCAACCTCACGGCAGGTTTTCGCTATGAAGGCAACCTGCTCGACAATCCGGGTTTTATATTCAACGAGCAAAAGGACACCGTCCCGCCTTCCGAAGAGCGGGAGTCCAAGCCGGTCCTCCGCCTGGGCATGAACTATAAGGCGGCGCAGGCCACCTATCTCCGGGCTTCCTGGGGACAGGGGTACCGCTACCCTACCGTAGCGGAGAAATTCATCGTCACCAATGCCGGCTTCCTGCAGATCCTTCCCAATCCGGCACTGGGCTCCGAAACGGGCTGGAGCGCCGAACTGGGCGTCAAACAGGGCTTCCGCATTAGTGGCTTTGAAGGTTTCATCGACCTGGCGGGCTTTGTTTCCCGGTATCAGGATATGATCGAATTTAATTTCACAACCCGGGGATTCCAGGCTGTCAATATCGGAGAAACGAGTATTCAGGGGCTGGAAGTTACCGTAGCGGGCAGAGGAAAGGTCCTGGGCGTGCCGCTCAGCCTGCTCAGCGGCTACACCTTCATCGATCCGCGCTTCGACCAGTTCGGCCTCAATGCAGCGGAAGGCTCGCAGGCCCTCTTCAATGCCCAGAGCTCTTCCTCCGAAGAGAACATCCTCAAATACCGGTCCCGGCACCTGCTGAAGTTCGACCTCGAGGCCGAACATAAAGGGCTGGTAGCTGGAGTTGAGCTGTTCTACAACAGCCAGGTAGAGGCCGTCGACCAGCTCCTCACCTTCATCGCCGGGGTGCGCAGTTTCCGGGAAAACCACCCCAACGGCTTCACGGTGCTGAACTTCCGCGCCGGCTACCACTTTACCGATTTTTTGAAATTCACGCTCCTGCTGAATAACAGCCTCAATACCGAATATACCCTGCGCCCGGCCCTGATGGAAGCCCCCCGCAACCTGACCGCCCGCCTCGACTTCAAGTTCTGAACTGATACGGAGTAAGGAGCCTCAGCAACAGGCTCCTTATCCCGCATTGAGGAAAATCACTTTTCGTTTCTGACATTCATCATTATCACAAAGGGTACTGTCGGCTTATCTTGTTGTCATCGAAAAACTTAAACCTGACGCCATGACCAGCGAATATGCCAGCCTGATGATACTTTTCGCCGTACTTTTGTTCTTTGTCCCCGCCGTAATGGGCTTCGCCGGAAAGAATAAACTGGGATGATGCAGTTTGCAGTATGCCGTATTCAGTATGCAGTTCTGCCCACTTCCCACTGTACTGCTCTCCCTTACCCCTCGGGCCCCTGAACTACTCTATGCACACAACTTTTACAAAGATAAAATGTTAACTTCCGA
>CAYVVK010000472.1:0-5634 GCA_964454855.1 uncultured Phaeodactylibacter sp.
TCCCGGCTACCAGCCCTACCGCTGCCAGGCCATACAGCAGGTAGGCCCACCTGCTTTGCCACCAGGGGGGCAACACCCGTATGCGGATGGACCGTGGCTCTTCACTCCACACTCCATCGTGGTTGGCGGCCTTGGCCAGAAAAGTGTAATTGCCTGGAGCGAGGTTGGGATAACTGGCATACCGCCTGTGGCCACTGAACACCCACCCCTGGCCCAAACCTTCCATCTTGTAGGCGTACTGGTTTTTTTCCGGCTGCCGGTATCCCAGGGCGGCAAATTCGAAGGCGATAAAGTTTTGATCGTGGCGCAGTACGATCTCTTCAGTTTCGTTGATGGCCTTTGTCAGAATGTTGGGAGCCTGCCCGGCTGTTCCCGCAGCAGCCACCCGGACAGGCTGGTTGAACAATTGAAAGCCTGTAAAAGCAAGCTGAGGTGGGTGGGGATAGGGTTGGATGCCCTCCGGCCGGAAGATCGTCATGCCGTTAGCTCCGCCGAAGCAGAAGCGGCCGTCGCGGGTTTTGTAGAAGGCATATTGGTTGAACTCATTGCCCTGCAGGCCGTCGCGCACATCGAAGTTCCGGCTGCTGAAGTGGCCATCGCGGAACATTATTTTAGCGATCCCCCGATTGGTGCTGGCCCAGAAGTTGCCTTGTTCATCTTCCAATAGGCCGTACACTACGTCGTTGGGCAGGCCGTCCTTTTTTAAAAACTGCCGGAAGCGGCCGGGGCCTTCCATCAGGTTCAGGCCGCGGGCCGTGCATACCCACAGCCGCTGCCGGCTATCCTCAAATAGAGAGAGCACCATATTGCTGCTCAGGGAGGTGCTGTCTTCCGGCTCGTGTACGTAACAGTCAAAATTCCCTTCCGCCCGGTTCATCCGGCACAGGCCACCGTTGGCGGTGCCCACCCACAACTGCTGCCGGCTATCCTCCAGCAGGCAAAAGATATAATTGTGGCTGAGCGGTTTCGGGCCTTCTTCCGAAGGCTGGAAAACACGCGTTTTCCCGGACTGCGAGTCCCAGCGGATAAGCCCTCTGCCGGGGGTGGCCAGCCAGCTGATGCCCTCTTCATCCGTAAGGATGTCATTGATGCCGCTCTTGCCGATCAGGCTGCTCAGCCCCCGGGGGCGGTCGAAATACCAGCTGCCATCGGGCTCTTCCCGCAGGCGGGCCAGGCCGTTACGGCGAAACATCACCCACAGTTCTCTCTCAGCTGTACGGGCCAGGTTGATAACGTATTCGGAAGGCATGGACGGGGTATTTGCAGGATGCAGGCACTCCAGTTTCCAGTTTTCGGGTTCGCCTTCCACCTCGCCGATTCGGGTGAGGCCGCCGCGGGTAGCCACCCACAGGTTGCCTTTTCCATCTTCCGCCATGCCCAGCACTCCGTCCGTACAGAGGCCCTGGCCGCTTTCTGCGGTGCGCAGGTGAAAAAAGGCAGGGGGCAGGGTGGAAAAACGGCTGATGCCCTTCCGGCTGCCGGCCCATATAAGCCCCGGCTCGATCTCCGCAAGACAGGCTAATATGTTGCTGCTGAGGGCATTCCGGCCATCACCACCGCTGTAGTAGTTGGTAAAACCAGCCTGCATATTGCGGGTGCCGAGCCGGCTGAGGCCGGTGGAGGTGGCGGCCCAAAGGGTGCCGTTCTCCTCCAGGTGCAAATGGCTGACGGCATTGCCGGCCAGGCCATGCTCCTGTTGATATCGCAGGATGGCCGCCAGCGAATCCTTTGCGGGCCAGTACTGCAGCAAATACAGGCCCTGGCTGCTGCCTGCCCAGAAGGCCGTTTCGGATTGGCGGGCAATGGATGAAACGGCAGTAATGTTTTCTCCTTTGTAAGTTATGGTGTCGAGCGTGCTATTGGAAATAGAGTAACGAAGAAATGCAGAACCGGCGCCTACCAGCAGCTGCCTTTCCGCAATGGGGTATATGGCCGTGACGTTTTCCAGCCTGTCCATACCACCTGGGGAAGTAAATGTTGCCGTTTGGAGATCGAAAAGCCACATGCCCCGGTCGGTGCCTACCCAGAGGGTGCCCCGGGGAAATTCACAGAGCGAGCGGATCGAATTTTCAGCTACGGTATTTTTACTCAGTGGGGCGGGGTGGAAAGTACGAAAGGCCATTGTTTTTCGATCGTAGCGGCATAGGCCGCCGCCGAAGGTGCCCACCCAGAGAAAATCCTCGGAATCCTCCAGCAGGCACCAGGCATAGTTGTTGCTCAGGCTGGCGGTATCACCCGGCTCATGGTGGAAATGGCGAAATTCGTAACCGTCGTAACGATTCAGCCCATCCTGCGTACCGATCCAGACGAAGCCGTCAGTGCTGCGCAGCAGGGCATTGACGTGGCCTTGCGACAGGCCATCCTCCACGCCCAACTGCTGGAATGGCAGGGGCTGTTGCCCAAAGGAAAGGCAGGGGAGGAGCAGGGCGGGCAGATATTTCAGCCAGCCGGCGCTCATGTTGCCTTTTTCTGCAAACGCTGCACCAGTTTCCCCACCGTCAGCCCCTGCACCAGAATGGAAAAGGCCACTACCGTATAGGCCATCGTCAGTATGGGCGTACGGCTGAGGTTATCGGCCAGCGAGAGGGCCAGGGCAATGGAAATGCCGCCCCGCAGGCCGCTCCAGGTCATGATGAGGTTGGTGTTGGGCACGAATTCCAGCCGTTTGCGGAACAGTTCGATGGGCAGGAAAAGGGCGGCGGAACGCGCCGGCAGCACCAGAGGAATGGCAATAAGGCCGGCAATGAGGTAAGTGTTCTCGAAAGGCAGTATAAGGATCTCCATGCCGATGAGCACGAACAGCAGCGCGTTGAACAGCACATCCATCAGCTCCCAGAACTTGTCGACATAGGTTTCCGTAATTTCCGACATGGAGCTGGTGCGGAAACGCTCATGGCCTACCATAAGGCCGGCGACAACCACCGCCAGCGGCCCGGAAAAGTGCAGGCTGCTGGCCAGCAGGTAGCCGCCCATCACGATGGCCAGGGTAATGAGTACTTCGGCCTCGTAATTGTCGATGGTGCGCATCAGGTAGTAGGCCAGATAGCCCAGGGCCAGCCCCAGCGCTATGCCGCCACCTACTTCCTCGAGAAAAAGCAGGCTCACTTTCGAGAATTCGAATTCCCCGGCGCCCGCCTGCGCCAGCTGATAGATGGTGATGAATACCACCACGCCAATCCCATCGTTGAATAAACTTTCGCCCACGATCTTAGTCTCCAGCTTTTTGGGAACGCCCGCCTGCTTGAGAATGCCCAGCACCGCAATGGGGTCGGTGGGAGAGATGAGCGCTCCGAACAGCAGGCAGTGGATGAAGGGCAGGCCCGCATCCAATAAGTTCAGCAGGCCATAGGTGAGGCCGCCGACGAGAAAGGTGGAGGTCAGTACGCCCAGCGTAGCAAAGAGCAGAATGGGCCAGCGCTGTGCCTTCAGCTGCCGGAAGTCGACGTGCAGGGCGCCGGCAAACAGCAGGAAGCTCAGCATGCCGTCCATGAGCACCCGCTGGAAATCGACCTGGCTGATCAGTTTGACCTCCAGTTCCAGCAGGGCCGGAAAGAACTGGCCGACGAGCAGCATCGCCAGGGAGAAGGCGATGGAGATGGCCATCAGGCCGATGGTGAGCGGCAATTTGAGAAAGCGCACGTTGATGTAGCCGAACAGGGCGGCCAGGCTTATGAGAACAGCGCTAATGGATAATAGGCTCATGATGGGCGTTTGTTTATCTTTGGCCTAAAGATAAAACCAACGCCCAATATTAGGGAATATAGCAGGAAATTCAACTAATGGAGGCTGGATAGAACGAATTGTGGTAAATTAGTTGTTTATAGGGAAAGTAATTAGTTATGATCGCGGAAATAATCACCATTTCTCCCGAAGTTCAAAGTGGAACGCCTGTTTTTGCTGGTACCAGGGTACCTATAAAAATATTATTCGATTACCTAAAAGGTGGAGATACCATTGAAGAGTTTTTAAATGATTTCCCCTCTGTAAAAAGGGAGCAAGTAGAGCAGTTGTTAGAATTTGTAGAAAATTTCGTGACCTTCAAGATGCCACCTCATGAAAAAGGTGCTGCTTGATGAGAATCTTCCACGGCCATTGAAAAAGCATTTTTCTTCGGCATTTGAAGTGTTTACCGTTCCTGATCTAAAATGGCAGGCCCTTAAGAATGGAGCGTTACTGAAAGCAATCGAAAAAGAGGGAATAGACATACTGATAACCGGTGACTAGAATCTAAAATACCAGCAAAACCTGGATAAATTCAGGTTTCAGATCGTAGTGTTACTTGCCTTTAACAATCGATATAAAACGTTACACCCCTGGGTTTCAAAGATTGAAGAGGCGATGAAAGAAATATCTCAAGAAGATAAATTAATAGAAGTGGATCTGAGGATCAGAGAATGACAGGTTACACCTTCAGGTAACCTGTCATTGAGGGGAGCCCTATTTCCTGTGACAAGCCTGCTGTTTCCTGGCTACTCTGGCATCGCCAGAATAATTACCCGTTTTCGCCCCTATGCTTCAGCTCCGGTTTTTCCTTTCCAGCCTTATTTTTTTTCTTCGCTGCTTCGGAGCGTTCTTTGCCAAATGCTTTTCCTTGCTTATCTCCTTTATTGCGGCCGTAAGCCTTGCCCTTTCCTTTGTAGGCTTTCTTTTCACCGGCTTTGGCTTTTTGCTCTGCCGGGCCAGCTTTTTTGTCGGCTTTATCTGTCTTATCTGCCTTTTCTGCAGCCTTGTCAGTGTGGTTTTCCACTTCAGCCTGCTTTTCCAGCTTCTGCACTTTTGCCTTTTCGGATTTGCGGCTTACCTCCCTCTTTTCTTTCTCGGCGGGTTTTACATCCTGTGCCTGAACGGCATTGGCCAGGCCCAGCGTAAGGGCAGCAACAAAAAGAGCGGTGATGATCTTGGAGAATTTCATAGTCAATAGTTTTTTTGGTTTGTATGTTTATGACTGCCCTTATGCCGGCTGGCCACAAACACTTAACGTTAAGAAAAAGATAAAAAAATTCTGCGCTTGCTTTGCAAAACGGTATTGACGGGCTACTTATTTGGGAGAAATACTCAATTTCTCTACTTTTAACGCATTCAACAATCAATCCTAATCATGCATAAGATCAATACTCTGTTGCTCTTCCTCTTCCTGGCAACTGTGGCTTGGCCCCTACAGGCACAGAAAAAAAAGAAAAGTGAGGAAGAAGCCCCTAAGCACTATCTCGAAGAACTCTCTGTTTCCGGCCTGAAGTTCCGCTCCATCGGCCCGGCCCTGACCTCCGGGCGGATCTCGGATTTCGCCGTACACCCTGATAACCGCGCCGTCTATTACGTGGCGGTCTCCTCGGGAGGCGTCTGGAAAACGGAAAATGCCGGCACCACTTACCAGCCTATCTTCGACGGCGAAGGCTCCTATTCCATCGGCTGCGTCACGCTCGGCCCCAACAACCCCAACGTAGTTTGGGTGGGAACTGGGGAAAACAACAATCAGCGTTCGGTGGCCTACGGCGACGGCGTCTACAAATCTGAAGACGGCGGCAAGAGCTGGAAGCACATGGGCTTGAAAGAATCCGAACACATCGGCAAGATCATTGTCGACCCCCGCGACCCCCACGTGGTGTACGTAGCGGCCATCGGCCCGCTCTGGAG
>CAYVVK010000473.1:0-5596 GCA_964454855.1 uncultured Phaeodactylibacter sp.
CCGTATTGGGCTTGAGAAAAACCTCGCCTTCATTGGGCAGTTCATAGCCGGAAGCAGTCTTGCCATAAGGCTGGCGATAGGCTTTATCTTTAAAATAGCAGGAGTCGTAGTTGCACTGCTCGTTCAGGGCATTGCAGAAAACGGCAGCATCATACCAACTTACCTGTTCTACCGGCCGGTTTTTTCCTTTAAATGTAGATGGGTTATTGCCCGCTCCCATTACTGCTTCCCACAGGTCCTGAGTCACCAAGTACTTGCCAATATAGAAACCCGCCAGCTCCACCCTATGCGCAGGTTTTTCCCTGGAATTGGCTCTCTCATCCTGGCTTCCCATGATAAAGTCTCCACCTTCGACAAATATCATATCAAAGCCGAATTTCTTTTCCGTGTAGATCAACTCAGGCATTGAGAGTTTAAATTTCCAGAGGTTCACTATTCGGTTTCAGTAAGCGGACGGGGAAATCTGCTATGCCCTTCAATACTACCCCTTCCTGGTTTTTAATCGTAAACTTCGCTTCCTTAGGTTTCCAAAATTCAAACCAGTGTGCTTTATCGTAAAGTACCTGCACCGCTTTAAAAGCAAAAACTAAAGGTTTTCCCTTCTCTTGGGAGATCGTAAAACCGTTATTTTTTTCGCGCTTGATGGCTACATTAGCTTCGGCGGCTCCCTGAATAGTAGTATCAAGGTCAACAGACTGACTATTTGCATCTTCGACCTTCAGAAAAAATGAATTAGACTTAAGTACAGAGGTAATGACATACAACTCACTCTTTTTCAAGCGTTCCGTATAGGTCCCGAATTCCTTTTCAAGGGGAATAGCGCCGGTCAGGAAGTTATCAAGGTCGAGTAAGCCCACCTTTTCCTCTTCTATATTCTGAAAAGAGAAAGCAACCTTATAAAACTTACCACCCTTAGCCCTCGCCTCAAGCTTACTGCTTTTCAGCCCGATGCTCTTGAAAATACTATCCAGAAAACTAAACCCCGCTTCCAGGCCAAACCTGAAGGTTTTCTGTGATTCAATGTTGGGCGGATCTGTGGCTGGTAATGGCAAGGGAGCCATATCGGCTTCAAAAAGCAAGCCCAAAGGGCTATCTAATGAAGACAAGTGGCCGTTTTCCCGGCTTAACAGCAATAGAGGCTTAATGTCTGCCCGAGGTAGTGCCACGAGATTATAGCCTTGTTCGGCGAGTATATTTTTTATAAGTTGTTCCATAAGTAAAATTATTCTGGTAAAAGCACCGGGATCTCATGAATTGGGAATTTCTGGCCCGAAAAAGAAAATTTGGCTCTATTTATATCACAGGCATCCTTGATCGCCTGCTGGCCGAGCCGGTGCGCTGTTTCTATTTTATTTCCATCAAATAATGTCTCGTAAAATTTTTCAGCATAGATTACAGCTGCCGGATCTGGAAAGAAATCTTGAGTGCCAACGACAAAATTGACAAAAGGCTGTATAGCTTTGGCGTGTTCTAAGGTATTGCAGGCGCTCAGAATGCAAACCTCTGGATGATATTCTTCTGCAATAGCATCGAAATATTCAACTAGTTTATTTGGGTTAACAGGTTGTTCCTCTCCATTTTTTCCTTCAAAATACAGGCCTTTCCTCCTGGAGGCATGCATAGTGAGATGTAAAATAGCCGGCTTATCTTTTAAGACGATGGAGCAAAAGTCGCTGGCAGAAACAGCTGTTTCGATCACTGGCCGGTTGAACCTTCCGCGTAGTTTACTCCTCAGATGAGCATCCTGGATCTTTTTTAATTCCCGGCCAAAATTAAGGGGGTTGCTCCCGTCAGGGCTTGAACAGATAAATAATACATTTTTCTTTGGCTTTCCTGGCGTAGGATCTGTTGGTTCATATCTCTGAATAATTAGATGGGATAGCGAACTTAGATCCTCTTTGGGTTCAATGCCATCCAGCAGTTTTCTGATCGGAAATTCTATGACACCTTTTCCGATATCCCAATTCTCATGTATGTCTTTACCTGCCTCTTCCTTTTTTAGAAGGGTCTCATACTTCACAAAATATTCCTCGTGGCCGGGCAGTGGGATACGTATTTCTGGATCGAGGTTTATCTCGGTGTTTATCTTATCCAAAAAGAAACGGATGACTGATAGGTAATCTCGTTTTTGTTTGTGCTCCCCAATAACGATAATATCTATTTTATTTTCCGAAGCGGTGATCATTGCCCTGGGAAGTGCATTAGCTCTACCCTGAATGATCACTCCGGTACGCCAGGCTTTTTCGATGTCTTTTTGCATTTCGACCATAAAGCGAGGTAATACTGAGGAAGGTAAATAGTCGTATTTATAGGCCAGCCTCAACTTTTCAGAAGCGTTCAGAAACCGTTCACTTTCTTCGGCGGGCGTCTGTCGGCCTAATAGATCAGGAATTAATATAGCTTTTCGATTATCTGTATAAAAGCTGAGCTTGAACTGCGCCATAATGTCTGCCAGGAAACGTAGTTCGTTTGGCCCGTATTCATGATGCTTATGCCATTCTGAAAGATATTCCCCTTCTTTTCGTGGCTCTCGGTTTACAATGTAATCAAGTTGATCAAGCCTGACCCGGCCTTTCTCTTTTGCAGCCAATTCAGAAGTAATAATCCTATATACCCCTGAGGTAACCCAGTAAGGATCTAGAACATAGTATTCAGCCAGGTTCAGTTCGTCAAAATGGAGCAATATCCCCAGGTCATTCAGAAAAGTGATGGCTTGTCTTTGTTCTTCCGGATCAAGTAGGCCATGTTCTGCACAAATATTTTGAAAACTCCGGTGGTCCAGGTAATGTTCTTGCTGGGTTTCTTCCTGCAGGCTTTCTTTGATATCTATCCAACGTTCATCGATCCGAGTATCAAAAAGTTCAGCTTTCGGAATATAAGTTTCCAGTAAGTTGCGTAAAACATCTATGTTTTTCTCCTCAGCGCAAGATATGTCGACAAAGGCTTTGATCTGAGGGAACTCCTTTTGCAGATCATACCGTCTGAGCCCAAAAGACGGGGTGAGTTCAATCTTATTGGTCACTACAACCACTTGCGACTGTCCACCAAAAGTTTGTATGCGTTTCAACCATTTCCTCACCTGTTCTTCAGGCTCGTTATCTTTGCGAGCTTCCAAAATAAGCATATACAAGCTGCGCTTAGTCATGAAGAATTGATGGGTGGAACTCATGATCACCTGGCCGCCAAAATCCCAGAAGTAGGCGCTTATTCCATGCAAACCAGTTTGCTCTGAAAAGGTAGGCAACTCTCCAAAGTCAAAAGTTTCGATAATAATACCATCGGTTTGTACTTCAGTAGGGTTGAATTCATTACGTTTCAGGCGTCGCAGGATCGAGGTTTTTCCCGCTTTCGCCTCACCAACTAATAAAACCTTAATTTCCTGTAGGGCCTCTTTCTCAGCTGCAAACCAGTTCAACACGGCTTGGCTGCCTTGTTTTACGATATCTACAGGTGGAGAAGAAAGTGCATCATTACCATTCAGATACAAAAACCCCAGATTAACTGCCCCGGGCGGCAGGGTAAATGTTTTAAGCTTATTATCACTTGCATCTACTAACTTTAAGGCGGGATAACGGCCCTCAAACACTATACTGTCAAGTTGGTTTTTCTGCAAATACAAGTGTTCGAGAGCGTTCGTACCTATTGGCAACTTCAAAGAAGAAAGAGCACACTTGTTTAGGTACAGATGTGTTAGCCGGGACAGTGAACCTGCAAATTCTACCTTTCTCAGCCTCTCATTTTCTGCAAGATACAAATATTGTAATTCTGCCGCTTCTTCCTCCAACACCAATTCCTCCACCGAACTACCGGATAAACTCAGTGCTATAATATTTTCTTCCGAGTCAAGCGTATAGCTGTTGTTCTTCCGCCGTACGGCATCAACGCTTTCCAATTTTTCCAGCCCGTTTATCAGGTGGTTCAGGGTCTTAGACATTTCTCACAATGGTTAATACATCAAGCAATAAGGGCGGCAGAACGTTCATCTAACCCGATTACTAATACTGCCGCCCGGGCGGTTTACCCGCGTTTTTGTCCCATTTGGGAGCCGGACAATTGTCTGTTCAGTGGATGTCATCCGACGATCCCGTGAGCTGAAGGGGAAAACCACACGAGGCGAAAGCCGAGATTGTTGTTGCGATTCTGCGGTTGCCAGTTGTTGCGGTACGCGCAGCGGCAGTTGCCGCCATCGTTGTTCCAGCTACCGCCGCGGTACACCCGGTTAGCACCCTACGACAATTGCCCTTACTCGCTAAAATAATCAGAATTATCAAATAATACCTTTTTTCTAAATGCTTTAGCATTGGCGTGCTGCGTAAATGCCAATAAGGGTAGCGCACGCCGCTGACAGGTGGCTTCATCCCACTCTCCCGACTGGTATTTGTCATTCAAAGCATTCATCTTTCTGACGAAGCGCCGTCGGCTGTTCAGCGTCAAGCGTAAGTCATATGGCAATACTACATACCCCAGGAATGGCAACCCGCGGGAAGAAAAATTCAATAAGCTTGGTTTGAGCCGGCATTGAAGTTCATTTTCCACATATCTCGATATGGCTTTCCGCGCCTTTTTCAACTCCTCTTTGTCGTCGTGCCACGAAACCATATCATCCATGTAACGCACATAAGCTTTGATGCGCAGCTGCTCCTTGATGTAGTGGTCCAATCCGGAAAGGAAGTGATTGGCGAAGTACTGGCTGGTAAGGTTGCCGATGGGTACTCCCCTTCCGGGATGCGCCTCGTAGGTATCAATGATCTGGTAGAAAATATTCAATACCTCCTGGTCTTTGAAAAGCCTCGCCAGTTGGCTTTTGAGCACATTATGTTGGATGGTGTCGAAAAATTTTTTGACGTCGAGTTTCAGGAAATACTTATGTTTCCTGGTGTAGGCTTTAGCACGTTCCAGGGCAGCATAGGTGCCTTTGCCTCTCCGGCAGGCGTAGCTGTCATATATCTGTACTTTCTCCAACCGATCATGGCAGACATTCATCAGAGCGTGATGCAGTACCTGCTCGCTGAATGAGGGAGCGCATATCTGTCGCTCCTTCGGGTCGTAGATCTTGAAAAGGTGGTATTTCCCCACCACTACTTCACCCGACAATATTTGTTCGCGAAGCAGGCTCAGGTTTGCATCGAGATCGGCACGATAGGCTCGCACCGGCTTCGAATAAGACTTCCCTTTGCGCGCTTTCCAGAATGCGAGGCGAAGGTTGTCAGGATCTGCAATTTCCGGTAGTAGGTTATTTGCTCTTTTCATTGGCTATGAAATGACTGCCGTACTTTTCGATCTTCTTCTCTCCCACTCCCTTTATTCCATTCATGGCTGTGGCTGTCAGATACTCAACTTTAGCCATAGAAGCCAGCTCTTTATCGGTAAAAACCGCATAGGCCGGTACGCCTTCCTCCTGAGCCAGGCGTTTTCTGATCTCCCGCATACTGGCGAAACGCTGCCGGGTTAGCCATCCCCTTGCCCGTAGAAAACCCGGCAGATTGCCCCCCGGCGCGGCGGCAGCCCCCCGCCCTGCGCTGGCTTCGCTAAACGCTCGCCTACTCCGGCCGGCCGCCGGCCGCCGCTCGCTCACGGGATCGCCGGATGGCCATCC
>CAYVVK010000474.1:0-5220 GCA_964454855.1 uncultured Phaeodactylibacter sp.
TCCCCTCCCCCGACGAAGGAATAGTCCTGCGAGGCGGAATTGTTTTGTCCTCCTCCAACGAAGGAAAAGTCCTGCGAGGCGGTATTTCCAAAGCCCCCCCCGACGAAGGAATAGAGTTCAGAGGCGGTATTCAATTTCCCACCCCCGACAAAGGAAGCGAACCCCGAGGCAGTATTGTTTTGTCCTCCAGCAACGCTGGAATATGGTCCAATAGAATCCTGATCCCACTGCGTGCCGGTGACACGACCCACCCGGAAGGCCGCTTTCTGCGGCACCCACATCAGACGGGTGCCCGCGCCGCTGTCAGGGATAGCGCCGCTGTAGGCAAGGACATAATCACCTCGCATCAGGACCTGTCCGCCTTCGAGGTGCAAGGCTGCCTGGGGGCTGGCGGTACCAAGGCCAAGGCTGCCCTCCGGGTTCAGTACCATGGCCTCGCTGCCATCCACATCAAAGCGGATGGTGTTGTCGTCGGGGCTTTCCTCGACTTGGATCTGGGTGTTGCCATCGGCATCGGCGAGGCGGCTTGGCGATTCGACGATCAGGTTGGTCCAGGCGCTGCCATCGTAGTACCAAAAGGACTGGGTATCGATGTCATAGACGAGCAGGCCGGTGGCCGGGCTATTGATGGCGCTGCGCTGGAGGCTGGTCATCCTGGGCACGAGCATGCCCTGGGTGGTGGACTCTACGTCCAGCATGGCGCTGGGGTCGGGATTGGTCCCGGTGGCATTGATGCCCACTGACTGGGCGGACAATTGCATGGCGGCCATCAGGCCACAGAGGAGGAGAAACAATACTCTTTTCATATCAAACAGAAAGCTGGGTGAAAAAATGGACGGACTGCTGAGCCAAAAGTCGGCTTCGAGGGCTTCCGACTCCTGCACCTATTCCCCATCGGACCAGGAAATCCTAGCACGTATTTTTCATGCGTGCCTCCTGTTGAATGGTAAGTGTTTGATTTTTAGCTACCTGCGCACCTCACTCGGTGGATACCCATATTCCTCCGAAAAGGTGCGGCTGAAGTAGTTGGGGTCGCTGAAACCGACCGCATAGGCGACCTCCGAGACATTTTGCTCGCTGCTTTGCAGCAGCTCCACTGCCCGCTGCAGCCGGATCAGGCGGATAAACTGACTGGGCGTCTTGCCCATCAGCGCCTTGAGCTTACGGTTGATTTGGGTATTACTCAATTGGGCCGCCCGGCACAGATCGTTTACCCCGAGTCCGGGGTCATCCAGGCGGGTACGGACCGTCTGAATGAGCTTTTGGAGAAAAGCCTCGTCCGGGCTGGGCGCCTTGTTTTGAGAGATTTGCTGGATTACCTCCCCTCCACCGGCGTAGCGGGCTTTCAGCGCCTGCCGCAGTTCGCGCAGCTTTTCCAGCCGGATGAAGAGCTCTTCCTTTTCGAAGGGTTTGGTCAGGTAGGCATCGGCGCCACCCCGCAGACCGGTGAGACGGTCTTCGGTTGTTCCTCGCGCCGTGAGCAGAATGATGGGGATGTGGCTGGTCCGTTCGTCCTGCTTGAGGGTTGCGCACACTTCGTAGCCGTCTTTTTCGGGCATCATCACATCGCTGATCACGATGTCGGGGATTACTTCAATTACCCGCTCCAGGCCTGCCTGTCCGTTACGCTCCACATAGATCTGATACTCGGCTTCAAGCAGGCCCGTGATATAGGTGGCTACATCGGCATTGTCTTCGATCAGGACGAGGATAGGCTTGTCCGTTGTGCCATCGGGCGGCAGCAGAGGTGGAACTGCCGGGGTCTCGGCTCCAGAAGCACTGGCTGCGGCTGCCTGTGCCGGTAATCCCTGCGCGATGGGCGTGCTGGCCGCCAGGCGCACCGGCAGCCGCACGGTAAAGGTACTGCCCTGGCCGGGCCGGCTTTGTACGGAAATGTCGCCTTCCATCAATTCCACCAACTCGCGGGTGAGGGACAATCCGATGCCGGTTCCCTCTCCCTTGCGGGTAGCGGAGGTATCCGTCTGATAAAAGCGGTCAAAGATCCGTTCCAGATCTTCCTTGGCTATGCCAATACCTGTATCCTGCACCTTGAGGCGTAGCCAGCGCTGGCCGTCTGCCTCTTCCAGGGCGGCATGAAGCACGATTTTTCCACCCTCGGGGGTAAACTTCAGGGCATTGGAGAGCAGGTTGTAGACAATGTGCTGGATCTTGGCTTCGTCATAGTCCATGATCAGTTTTTCCACCTCCGGGTAAAAGAGCAGGCGGATGTCTTTATCCCGGGCCATGGAGAAGAAGGACTCGGTCAGGTACTCCAGGAAAGGAATGATATCACCCTGTACCGGATTGAGTTGCAGTTTGCCCGATTCGAGTTTGGACAGATCCAGTATCTGGTTGATCAGGCGCAGCAGGTTCTGGCTATTACGGCGGATCAGCTCACGCTCCTGACCGTAGCCCCGGATCTGATCGACCATCCCGAGGATGACCGTCAGTGGCGTTCGAAACTCATGGGTGATGTTGGCGTAGAGCCGGGCCTTGGCCTCGTCCAGTTCCTGCAATTGCAGGGCCTGTGCCTCGGCGGCCTCCGCGCGGAGGTTCACTTCACGCAGGTGCGCCCGGTTCCGCTCGGTCCGGAGCAGGCGGCGGCGTTGGAGACGGTTTAGCGTAACAAGAGCCAACAGAAAGAGCAGTCCGTAGCCGAAAAAGGCCCAGGGTGTCTGCCACCAGGGAGCGCGTATCCTAACCTCGAGGCGAGCCGCCTCTGTGCTCCACACCCCATCCGGATTGGCGGCCTGCACCTGGAAGGTGTAAATCCCGGGTGGCAGGTTGGGGTATATGGCTACGCGTTGCGTTCCTACCTCGCGCCATTCGGATTCATAGGGCGCTAGCTTGTAGCGAAACGTATTGCCCGCCGGGCGCTCGAAGTGCAGCCCGGCAAACTCGAAGGTGAGATCATTCTGATCGTGGGCGAAGGAGGAATCCTGGGCGTTGAGTCGGTATAGGTGAGCCTCCCTGGCTGGCAGAGCCTGGTAGACCTGGTCAAACACCTTCAGCCGATGGATGATCGGCCGGGGGGGCACGGAATCCTTGAGGACCTGACTGGGATCAATCTGCAGTATGCCCCCGTTTCCTCCAAACCAGAGCTTGCCTTTGGGCTGGGCCAGACCTGCGAGGGGGTAAAACTCATGGATAGGCGGAGCCTTGTCAGGCGGAAAGGTGCGGACCGTGGTACTCCCCGGTTCCACCCAGGCGATGCTCTGGGCAGTGGCGATCCACAAGCGGCCCGAGGGGTCCGCGACCAGGCTACGGATGGTGCGGTTGGGCAGGCCATCTGCCTCGGTCAAGGCTGTGTAGGTACGGGCAAGCGGGTTGTATTTCAGCAAGCCCAGGCCATTGGAACCCAGCCATAGCACCTCGGGCCCCAGGTGCAGGATGGTTTCGATGCTGTGATCCGTCAGGATGGCTTCCACCTCTTTGGATAGAACATCCAGCAGAAATAGCCCACCGGAGGTCCCCAGCCAAACCTTGGGCCCCTGATCGGGGACGATGTCCCGCACCTCCTGAAAGGGGCCGGCCAATCGCTGAGGAGGAACTTGAGTGGGGTCGGATTGGGCTTCCCAATAGAAGAGCCCCTGCGGGGTACCCGCCCAGATCGTCCCCGCTACATCCTGGTAGACGGCATCGATAGGAAAGCTTAGGTTGGGGGCAGGTCGGGTAAAAAGGCGCAGGCGTTCTGCTGCCAGGTCTAACTGGGCGAGACCATGGTGATTGCTGCCTACCAGGAGCTTCCCGGGACCTGGTTGGTGCAGGGACAGCACCATTTCTGAAATCCCGCCCCGGTCCGCAACCTGCTGGCCGGGTTCGAATAAGCGGTTTTCGCCTGCGTCAAGACGTTCCAGCCCGGCCCAGGTGCCGGCCCATACCTGTCCCTGGGCATCTTGCAGCAGGGCCTCCACATGCAGGTCATGCAGTTGGGGCTTCCCCTCCCCGCCCTGACCAATGAGCTCGAAGGCCGTCGGCTGAAAGCGCAGGTGATTCAAGCCGTTCCAGGTGCACACCCAGAGTCCCTGTTGAGTATCTTCGAAAACGGACCAGATGGCCAGGTCGGTGAGGCCGCCGTTTGCCGCCAGACCTTGGGTATAATGAGTGATGGTACCTGTCGCCAGATGATAGCTGTCCAGGCCCCCCAGAAAGCCCCCGATCCAGAGATTGCCGCTGGAATCTTCATGCAGGAAACGCACACCGCCGCTTGAACCATTGCGTGTGCGCAGCTCCGGCCAGCGGTGACCGTGAGGATTGTCTTCCGCCGGGTAAAACCGGCCTGTTTCCCGATCCAGGACCTGCAATCCGTCGCCCCAGGTTGCCACCCAAAATACCCCCTCCCGATCCTCGTAAAGACTGATGACCTCGTTGTGGGCCAAACTATACGCATCGGAGGGGTCATGAAGGTACCTCATAAAGCCATCCCGGGTCGGATCATAACGGTTTAAGCCACCATAGTTGGACTGACCGTCCCAGGGTGAGCCTGCCCCGACCCAGAGCGTACCAGACCGGTCGAGATAGAGTTGAGCAGGATTGTCGGATGTCAGGCTGTAAGGGTCTCCCACCTGCGGGAGATACTGAACAAATGCGTTGGATTCTGGATCATAACGGCACACCCCCCCTTTGCCCTGGCCCATCGCTACCCAAAGCCTGCCATCAGCATCTTCCTGTAAGTCCATCACCATCGGCCCCGAAAGGCCCATGGGGTTGTCAGGGTCATACTCAAACCGGTGAAAAGCATCGATCGTTGGGTCGTAGCGGTTTAGTCCATTCCAGGTTCCGATCCATAGAGTTCCCTTTCGATCAACATAGATCGCTTCTATCGTATTATTTGTCAGCGAGCAGCTGTCCTCCGAATCGTGCTGGTAGAGGTGCATGTCATGACCATCGTAGCGATGCAGGCCCTCCTGCGTCCCGATCCACAGGTAGCCCGTGGAATCCTGGGCGACCGAGATGACCTTGCCGGCAGCCAGGCCTTCGGCCGGGGTGTAGTGTTTGATGTGGAATGGTGCCACCTCGTCTTGAGAAAAGACGCTGTTCCTGCCAGGCCATAACGACAAACAAAAGACGAGAATCATGCCCAACGCCATCTTCCAATGGCAAAGCCACCCTCGTTCCAATGTCTGACTATTGATCATGAATCAGGACTCTCTGCTAGTACTACTTTACCAGAATAAAGCCCTCCAAATTGCGTAATATATAGGATGGAAAAAAGGCACT
>CAYVVK010000474.1:5230-5587 GCA_964454855.1 uncultured Phaeodactylibacter sp.
CACTTTCGCTGTGATTGAGCTACCTATTTGGCGGTATATGCCACGTTATTTTGTTGCCATCGCCGGAGTAATGAGTCTCAAGCGTATCATTATTTACATGGGCTTTTTCGCGAAGGGAAACCCAATATTGAGCGGATGAGCGAACGGGTTCCTGGTCGTACTTACTCCGCTTTACAGCACGTTATCAGTGATTTTCCCTGGGATCACCGGGAGGTACTTTCGGCGGTGAGGCAGGAGATCAGCGCGATCTTTGCTTCGAAGGAGGCGCCTGCGGGTCTGAGATGAGCGTGGGCATCGCAAAAGAGGCAGGGATTCAGTGGGCGTGGCCCGCCAGGATTTGGGAAGGGTCGGCAAGGT
>CAYVVK010000475.1:0-5585 GCA_964454855.1 uncultured Phaeodactylibacter sp.
CAGCAGGGAGATCAGGAAAAACAGGATAGCGATCTGTGGGATAAAGACCAGTATGCCCCCGAGGCCGGCAATAACTCCGTCGGTCAGCAGGTCGCGAAACCAGCCGGCAGGCAGGTTTTCTTTTATCCATTCCCCACTAAATGCAAAGAAGCCCTCGATAAGGTCCATTGGGTAAGTGGCCCAGGCGAAGATGGCCTGAAAGACCAGCAACATCAACACAAAAAAGATAAGGGGGCCTGCTATGCGATGAGTAAGTAAACGGTCGAGCTTTTCTGTGGTGGATGAGGAAGACATTTGCCCGGAGCGGACCGCCTTCCGAACCATAGGAGTGAATTTATCGAAACGCTGCATGGTCTCGCTGACCTGAGCGCGCAGCGATTCAAACTTGTTCTTTTCGATGACGTCGGCGATCAGCTTTCGCTGGGCTTCCGAAAGATAGGGAAGCCATTGGTAATGATGGGCAACCAGTAAACCCTGATACAGGCTGGCATCAGGCACGATCTGCTGAGCAGCTTCCGCGGCTGACTTTTCTTCTTCGCTAAGTGAATAGAACAGTTCAGCTGGCTTTTGATATGCTTCCGGCTCACTCAGGCGCTGCAGTTCTTCTTTTAAGGCTTCCATGCCCAGCCCGGTACGCCCACTGAGCTTGACCACCGGAATGTCCAGCTGCCGGGAAAGGAGCTGAGCATCCACATCCATCCCTTCCTTGTCCGCCACGTCTGTCATGTTGAGGCCCAGGATGACCGGCATGCCGAGGTCGCGCAGTTGAGTAAGCAGCAGAAGGTGTTTCTCCAGCCGCGTTACATCGGCGATGTAGAGCACCGCGTCGGGATAGTTATCGTCGGAAGGGTTAGCCAGGGTCTGTACGACGATGCGTTCGTCCAGAGAGGTCGGATAAAAACTGTAGGTGCCCGGAAAGTCGATGAGTTGAACTTCTTCCTGGTTGGGGAGGGTGGTCTTTCCCAGCTTTTTATCCACAGTGACGCCCGGAAAATTGCCGACTTTCTGGCGAAGGCCGGTCAGCTGGTTAAAAACGGAAGACTTGCCGCAATTGGGGTTTCCCAGAAGCGCGACAGTAAAGGGTTTGGTTATTTGCCTGGTGCCCTGCTCCATCACTTCAGTACCACACTTGATGCTTCTTTCTCACGCAGCGCTACATAAAAATTATCGACCTTCACATACCAGCCGCCGCCGAGGGGTGCTTTGCGGACCAGGGTGATCTGGCTGCCGGGAAGTATCCCCATGGCCATGAGTTTGCCGCCAATGTCATCGTTGGTATAGTGGGAAACTGTTCCTTGCGTACCAGGTTTCGTCTCTGTGAGCTGCTTGCTGTGAGGTACTGTAGCTACCACTGGTTCTTATTTTGATTTAATCTAAATATTGCTCTAATGTAACGCCAAAATACCCGCCTTCGGATTAAAAACGGGTGATTATAATCACCAAATTTAGAAAATTACCTAAAGCTTGTTATGCCATACCTAATGTTAGGTATTCGCTGGCTCAATTCCAGGAAAAGCCGAAATCATCCACATCCACATTGATCGGGATGCAGCGGTCACAGGAGCACAGCCGACACTTGTAGGAGGCCACGATCTCCGCGATCTCCCGCGTGCGGCATACCCGCGTCGGCACGCGCACCAGACGGGTGGGGTCTTCCATATTGACAAATACCAAGTAGACGACGTGGCATCCGTCGCGCTCTATGATGTCGGTAAGTACGATGGAATTTTCGGGAATGAGTTCTTTCCACTGATCAGGAGGAAGATCCACCCTCTCCTCCTTGTACTGCTGCTCTATGGTTTGCTCGATGAGTTCGTTGTATCCTATACCTCGCTCCATGTTATCCTGCGGTTTTCTCAACTATACAAAACGCAAAATAAAAAGTTTATTTAGACTATGTACAAATAGGTGCCCAAAAGAAAAACCGGCGGGGTTCTTTGACAAAAGGATGACCGGGGGGGGGTCGGTAGGTTTTCTTTTGGCAGGAGGGAAGGCCGTTGTTTGGCCTGTCCTCCAGAATAAGGGGGGAGCATGCCATCGGTATGTGTAAGCGTCGCTGCCTCAGCCATATATACCGAAATCGCCGTGAGGGTTTCGATGATGCAATCATGCTCACTTGCTGCGGATTGGTCAATTTTTATCAAAGAACTAGAAAACGGGCCTGAAAGGCCAGAAATCAAGGGATAATTATGTCAAAAAGAATATAAATACTTATTTCGGAACACCTCTACTATTTATTGGGCTTTCAAGCAACGGGAGTCTCTGTCTAATCTTAACGAAAACTATACACCTTTTTTCAGCCTGCGGCGCTGCACATCGTGCAGATAGATAGACTGGCATGCTTACTGTTGCTCTTCCCTTCCGATTGCGCTCCGCCTCGGTTTAGCGCATTCTTGTTAGCGGGCATTACCTTTTTCTATTTCCTCTTTGATTTTATTGCAGAAGTCGATGAATGATCGAAATGTCAATATATGGTTGGTGTCATTATATCTTTCGATCAACTCATTCAAATAAGCAGAAGATATAACACCATTTGGATTTTTCTTGGTGTATCTTATGTTTCTTTCATATAACATTTCTTTCAAGTAAGAACCATGAAATTGAGCATGAGTCTCAAAGTCATCGATTTTTCCCATTAGTTCTGGGTCATCAATACTTACATTATAAAATTCGACATACTCCCTAAGGATTTCCTCTGTTGGGTTTCTTTTATAAACTCTTCTATTTCCAAGACACCAGGTCTCTATACAACGATTTTGAACGATTAAGATAAACTCGATATTCTCATTTAAAGAAATTCCCTCATCTTCTATAAACTTCTCAACCTCTTGCCTTCTATAATCCACTTCAACTTCGTCCGAATCAATACACAGAACGAGATATTGATACTTGCCAATACTATTTACATCTTCCACTGTATTTTTTAGATGGTTGTTGAGGATAGAGGGATATCCATTACCATTAAAAATATAAAACTTATTGTTATCAACAGAGAAGGCATCGTTTACTTCTTCTAATTCTGGCAATAAATGGCTGAACCATTTCGGGTAAACTTTTTTTTCAGTTCTCCGTCCTTCTACTAAAAAATAAATGTTCATGGTTATATTATTTCGCTTCCCGTCTGATATTCTTCCAATTGAAGAAGTTGCATGAAAGCACCATGCTTAGATTTTCCGAGGTTAAGTTCAAAAGCATCTCTTGTTTTGACTACCCCTTTTGTTCTTGTTACTAATTTCCAATTTTTAAAACTGATAGAATTAATTATATATGGATGATGGCTAGTTAGAATAAATTGAAGATCTCTTCTTGATTGCAAGATATCTGAAGTTAGTTCATCTATACAGTTTATTCCCAAACTATTCTCAAATTCATCTATTAGAAATAGAGTCCCTTCTGTTGACAGATAAAGTTCACTAATATGAATTAATGACCTAAACATTCCTGATGAAATTCTATTTTGCCTTACCCATTTTGGAACGCCTATCTCCTTAATTTGGATAAATGGATATTCCTTCATGAAAACGGGAACATCATCATCTTCAAACTCGATGGGGGCAATTTTTATATCCTCAACATGGGGAAATATATCAATAAACCTCTCTTTTATTTTTGAAAATGTCTTTCTTTCCGACTTAAATGCCAAAAACAACTTAACTCGAATGTCTAAGTCAGCTTGTCTTATTTTCTTTAAGGTATTAAATTTTTTTGCAAGATTATTTGCATTAAATAAATTGATTTTAAATGGCTCTTTTAAAGAATCTGAGTGGTCGCTTAATTTAATCTTTCCGATCTCTTCTTTCATCTCATTAACAAAATCCTCTTCGAGATGATTTAGTAGGCTTTTTTCTCTGGTCAACTTTATAGTTTCGCTTCCTTTGAACACTATTCTGTCTTTTCGTCTATCTACCAGAAGTTCATCGTTTTTGTAGATTTTTTCAAAAATAATCTTTGAGATTTTTTCAACTGACTCATCTTCATCTGAATCAAAGACTGGAATTTCTTTTTCTTCAAATTCTCCTTCCCACTGAAAAGTGTTTCCACTTACAGTGTTAAAATTCACTCTCCATGAAATTCCATTGATAGATTCACCTTCTGAAATTTCTTTCAAAGCATGTATTGCCCTAAGTATTTGTGTTTTTCCTACACCTGATGCCCCTACTAACAGGGTCAATTTCTCAAAGCTTGTTTCCGAAAGTCTCCATTGTCGAGATTTATCTTTGAACTCAAATGTATTTATCTTCATGTTTGACTTTTTAGCAAATATAGTCCTTTCTGATCTAATTACCCGCTAACGTGGAATCTAACCTACTTACATATACATCCTCTACCTCCGCTAAAATACCCCTTTCCCACATCAACCACAATGTCGACATGCCTATTCCCAAGGACCCTAACCGATATGATAATCGCTTACAATCGGATAGAGATTTACCAAAACAAAATGGAGTCAACGAGTTACAAATACGCTATTTCTATTTCGATCCAGAATCAATTTGCTGCAAAGTTGTGACGTCCAATACTTAGACGGGCCAGTATCCTCAGGCCCATATGGGCATCTTGCCTGTCCGCCTGGGCCGTCACGCTTCGGAAGGATGCCGAAGCAATTGTTTCAATAACCCAACACCTCCCCCAAAGCCTTCCCCACCTTCTCAATAGAAGGGATCATGGTTTTCTCCAGCACTTCGTTAAGCGGGATGGCGGGCATGTTCTCCGAGCCGATGGTGCGCACCGGGGCGTCGAGGTATTCGAAGCAGTGTTCCTGAATGCGGGCGGCAATGCTCTGAGCGAAGGTGTTGTTGACAGGCTCTTCGGTGACCACCAGTATTTTGCCGTGCTTGCGGGCGGCGGCGAAAATGGCCTCTTCGTCCAGGGGGAACAGGGTGCGCAGGTCGAGCACCTCTACCCTACCCTCGTAATTTTTAGCAGCATTGAGCGCCCAGTGTACGCCCATGCCGTAGGTAACTACCAGCATGGATTCGCCTTTTTCTATGGCTTCGGGCGAAGCCTCCAGGGCAATGCGCGCCTTGCCGAAGGGAATGGCGTACTCCTCATCCGGCATGATGGTGCGGGCGGCTTCCGTGCCTTTTACTTTCGACCAGTACAGGCCCTTGTGTTCAAAGATGACCACCGGGTTGGGGTCGTAGTAGGCGGATTTGAGCAGGCCCTTGAGGTCGGCGCCGGTACTCGGGTAGGCGATCTTGATACCCCGGATGTTGGTGACCACCGATTCCACGCTGGAAGAGTGATACGGCCCGCCGCTGCCGTAGGCGCCAATGGGCACGCGGATGACGCAGCTCACCGGCCACTTTCCATTAGACAGGTAGCAGGACCGGCTCACTTCGGTGAACAGCTGGTTGAGGCCGGGCCAGATGTAATCGGCAAACTGCACCTCGACGATGGGCTTCAGCCCCACGGCCGACATGCCCACTGTACTGCCAATGATAAATGCCTCCTGAATGGGCGTGTTGAATACCCTATCATCGCCAAATTTTTTGGCCAGGGTGGCGGCTTCGCGGAATACGCCGCCCAGCCGGCCGCCTACATCCTGCCCGTACAGCAGGCATTCCTTGTGCTTACGCATCAGC
>CAYVVK010000476.1:0-5314 GCA_964454855.1 uncultured Phaeodactylibacter sp.
ACGGTGGCAGCCGCGAAGAGCTGTCGTCTCGCCCCGGCCTCGTCTTCGGCCACGACACCGTGACAGACGCCATCCGCCACCAGCAACTGTCGCGCGCGAAGCTCGCGCACGGTGATGCTGTCCATCTGTGCCACAGCCTCCGCCAGTTTGGCCAGTTGTAGCGTGGCGTTACAGCGCGCTATGCCTTCGTAAGTCCGGCTGTACTTTTCGAGTACGGACACGTTGGTGGTTTGAGCGGAATAGGTCTGTATTTCATTGACCTGCGACTGGTCGCCGGCGTTGGTGCCTTTGTTGGCGTCGCCGCCCAGCACACTGCCCCAGAACCAGTTGGAAGCATCCGAATAAAACCCGCCCCGGCCCAGAAGAATGCTGTAAGCACCGACCAGCGTGCCTTCCAGGCCGGCCTGGGTGGAAAGCTCGTTGGAACTCAGGGAGCCGGTAGGCGCCACTTCAAGGAATTCATCCTTGCAGGCCGTTACCGATATAAAGACTGTCAATAAGGTTAGAGAAATGAGTTTTAATTTTTTCATGGTCCTATTTTTTATGCACTCGGTGCATCAGGTCGCAAAATTGATTAAAATCCTAAGTTGACGCCGAAGACCCAGCTGCGGGTGATCGGATAGTTGCCCAGGTCAATGCCGAAGTTCGTATCGGCAGCGCCGCCTACACTGGGATCCAGGCCCTCATAACCGGTGATGGTCAGCAGGTTGTTCACGCTGGCGAACAGTTTCAACTGCGACATATTCCAGCTCGAAAGCAGGTTATTGGGCAGATAGTAGGCAAACGTGAGGTTCTGCAGGCGGAAGTAAGAACCGTCCTCCACGTAGAAGGAGTTGGACTGGGTGTTGGTACTGAAGTTGGAGATGTTCTCGAAGATCGGGATCTCTCCGGTCGGGTTCTCAAAGGTCCAGGAGTCCTTCACCCGGGAGCTGATGGCGGCTCCGGGGAAGAGCGGGTAGAAGTCGGTAAATACCCGGGAAATATTGTAGATCTCATTGCCCACGGAAGCGAAGGAATACAGTTCCAGTTCGAAGGCCTTGTAGTTGAGCTTCACGGTCAGGCCGCCGGTAAAGTCCGGAACCGGATTGCCCAAAGCCACCCGGTCATCGATATCGATTTCGCCGTTGCCGTCCTGGTCCACGAAACGGAAGCGGCCGGGGGCGGCTCCTTCCTGCGTGGCGGCCGCGTCCACTTCTGCCTGGTCTCTGAACAGGCCCTGTACTTCAAAGCCATAGAAGGAGGAGATGGGCTGGCCCACCTGGTTGAGCACCGGTGTGATGCCCCGGTAGTTGGAGCTCCGGTTGGGGAGGTCTTCCACTCCGGGAGCCAGTTCTAAGATCTCGTTGTTCAGGAAACCGCCATTCAGGGTCACTTCGTACCTCAGAGGCGTATTGATCGGCCCTTTGAAAATGACATTGAAGTCGATCCCGGTATTGAGCATTTTACCCACGTTGACGGAAGGCGCGCTGGCAAAAGCACCCGTCTGTACGGTTACCGGCAGGCGGAACAGGAGGTCTTCCGTTTCTTTTCTCCAGACATCGAAGCCGATGTCCAGCCGGCCATTCAAAAATAAGGCGTCGATACCTATGTTTTGCGTGATGGCCCGTTCCCACTTGGCGAGTGGGTTGCCGATGCGCGTGCGGTAGAAGCCCTCCACCGCGCTGGAGTTGGTGCCGCCGATGTCATAGGTGGAGGCGCCAATGCTGGTGCCGAACAGGCTGAACTGGTTGTTGGGGTCCACGTTATTGGAGTTGCCCATGACGCCATAGCCGGCGCGGATCTTCAGGTCATCGAGGAAGTCGATGCCCTGCATGAAGTTTTCGCCGGAGATACGCCAGGCCACGGAGAGGGCCGGGAAGGTGCCCCAGCGGTTTTCCGCACCAAAGCGGGAGGAACCATCGCGGCGGACGACCCCGGAAATGATGTATTTGTCGTCCAGCGTGTAATTCAGGCGGCCGAAGTAGGAGGCGAAGTTCACCCCGTCGGAATGGCCGCCGTTCACTACCCGGGAGCCTACCGTGGACAGGCCGACAAAGTCTACGCTCTGAGAGAAGGGGTTGATCCCCGAGCCGCTCATGCCCCGGCTCAGGCCGGTGTTCAGGGCTTCCTGGCCCGCCAGCAGGTCGAACTTATGGATGCCGAACTCCCGCTTGTAGTTCAGGGTGTTGGTCCATATCCAGGACAGAACGAAATTGTTGCTTTGCCCGAAGCCGAAGGAAGAGTTGTTCTCCGAGTTTTCGTAGGTGCGGCGGGTGTAGTTCCAGAAGTTAAAGGACTGGTAACGGCCGCCGAAGCTGGTGCGCAGCACCAGTTCATCTATAGGTTCTATTTCCAGATACAGGTTTCCGAAGCTGGCCGTTTCGAAGGCGCGGTTGTTTTTCTGGCCGTCCAGTGCGGCTACCGGGTTGGGCGGGTTGTTGAAGCCCGGGGCCGCCGTACCGGCATATCCGCCAAATTCGTCGTAAACGGGAATGGCCGGAGACATCCGGGAAGCCGAGAGGATCACGTTCTCGTCGTCGGAAGAACCGGCGCCGCCGCCATCGCCCAACAGTAGCCGTGCCGCACGATAGGAGGCCTGGAAATTTTCCCCGACACGCAGCCAGGGTAGTAGGTCAAACTCGGTATTTACCCGGGCGGTATAGCGGGAGAAGCGCTGATGGAGGGTGATGCCCTCCTGCTCCTGCATGCCCAGGCCAACGTAAAAGCGGCTGTTCTCTCCTCCCCCGGAAAAGCCGAGGCTGTGGCGGTTCAGCATGGCCGTACGCGTAATGGCGTCGTACCAGTCGGTACCCTCCTTATTGGTCTTTACCACCTGGTAAATGGGGCCTGCCTCCGGGTCTATGTTGTAAAACTGGGCCTGCTGGTTCAGGTCTACGGAGCCCATTACGCCGGACTCCGGGCCCACCAACAGGTAATCGGGGAGCACGGGTGTCTGGCCAGTGCCATACTGCGGATGGTTGAATACGGGGTCTTCCCCATTCTGCCGGGCGGCATTACGGATGGCGTTCCAGGTCCATTCCGCCTGCTCCTGCGGGTTCAGGATGCCCGGGCCGGTGCCCGGGTTGGTAAAGCCGGTCATACCGTCATAAGTCACCCGCGTTTTCTGGGCCCCACGTTTTCCTTTTTTGGTGGTGAATACGATCACCCCGCCGGCAGCGCGGGCGCCGTAAATGGAAGCAGCAGTAGCATCTTTCAGTACGGTCGTGGTTTCAATATCATCCGGCGAGAGAAAGTCGGTAGAGCTGACCGGCACCCCGTCCACTACGTATAGCGGGGCGTTGCCGCCCAGGGCGCCATAGCCGCGTACCCGTACCTGGCTTTCCGTACCTGGCTGGCCATTGGTCACTACCGTTACCCCGGCCACGCGGCCCTGAAGCTGTTGCTCTACGTTACCCGAAGGGGCAACCTGCAGCGCCCGGGATTCCAGCGTGGAAACAGATCCCGGAGAGTTCCTCCGGCTGTCCACCGAATAACCGGTGACCACGATCTCATCTATGGCAATACCCTGCGTCAGGCTGATGTCAATAACGGTAGAAGAGCCCACCTTTACTTCCTGAGAATTAAACCCGGTATATGAAAATAACAAGACGTCTTCGGGGCTGGCTTTGAGGGTGTATGTTCCATCCACGTCTGTGATCGTCCCGGTAGTCGTTCCTTTGACCAGGATTGATGCCCCGATGAGGGGATCTCCGCTTTCCGCATCCGTCACCGTTCCCGTGACTTGTTGCTGAGCCATGGCCGCCGCGGATAGCGACATTGCGAAAAGCACAAATAGCAGTCTGAGTTTGTAGAAATTACATTCCATCTGTGATTCGTTTGTTTTGACAATAGATTTAATCTCGGCGCCCTCCGGTTTTCCGGGAAAGGCATTTTGTGCATGTTTACCTCCGGCCATTACTGCTCAATAGATGCAAAAACGGCAGGTATGTAAGCGGACATATTTATTTTACTTATACTGCTTCGGCAGTAGAGCCTGAAACGCTTTATTCTCGAGCGTTCCGGGCAGATTGTTACATTGTTGAATTGTTATATTGTTCTGTCCGCCTACTTATGTAAGCGGACAGATTTAGTTTACTTGCACCGCTTCGAAAGTAGAGTCTGAAAAGCTTTATTTTCAGGCGTTCCGGGTACGTTGTTGTATTGTTCTGTCCTCCTACTTATGCGTTCTACTTCTTTCACCTCTGATCTGAAAAAGCGAATAAAAGATTGATTAGAAAAATGAACACCGGACAATACCATGACAAAGCATTCCCTCACCACAGAAGGGGTATGCCTTGACAGGCATGCGGCTTTGAGAAAATATTGTGTAGCTCTCACAGCCCGAGCCGCAGAGGAAATTGTTCGGGGAAAAGCTACATGTTTGAATTTATAGGCAATATGTTTGGGAAATGATACTGGCTTTTTGCCTTCCTATAGGGTAAAAATGATTGGTTTTATCTGTGTTGGCAAAATGTATACATAGTATAAAAGTAAAAAACTAATTATACTTTTGTAAAATTGAAGGGTTTTTTTTGACGTTTTTTTTTCTTCCCTACCGGCTTACCTTTTCCTATAGCATCTCTCAGGAAGCAGCCTATTGCCTGTCCGTTAGGGCCGGGCGGTACGCATTTCCCTGGAAATCGATTATTTCTACGGCGACGGCTTTCTGCGGTAGCCAGAGCCGGCGGGCGGTTTGCGAAAGGAAACCGTTTCCGTAGGGAAGTTCCTGCCGGTAGGTGCGCCCGTCTTTGAGTTGTACGATCGCGGCACAATCCAGCGGCCGAAGCCGGATGGGGTTCTTTGAATCGGCATTTTTCCTGTAGGCTTTCAGTGGCCCCCGGTTCTGCCCGGCGGCGATCAGCATGCCGCCATCGGCAGCTTGCAGCTGTACCAGGCTCTTACCGTCGCCGGGAATGCAAATGCCGCTCTGCACCATAGGCAGAGGGTGGAAATTTCCCCTGCCGTCGCCTGCAAGCAATAGGCCGTTCAAGGCATCACAACGGCCCATGCCAGTTTCGATGCCGTAGTCATTGCCGATGAGCAGAATATCGGGAAGGTGGTCTCCGTTGAGATCACCGGCCAGGATGCCGTAAACCGGAGCAAGCTGGGCTTCCGGCGGCAGTTTGTGCAGGCTGAACTTCCCATTGCCTAGATTTTCGATGTAACTGGTTTCCAGGTGAGTGGCTTTCAGGGCCAGTGGCCGGGCATCGGGAAAGAGCTGCAGTATTTCCTGCATGCTGGCCCGTCCGTAATCGCTGTGGCGGAGATAAGCCTTCTTCACCGCCACCATCTGTTTCTCCATATCTACCCTACCGAAAAAGGGGAATTCCGCCAA
>CAYVVK010000476.1:5324-5570 GCA_964454855.1 uncultured Phaeodactylibacter sp.
CAACTCGCCGTCCGGCCCCGGAAAATAAGCCGAAGGGAGGGCGTCCAGGCCCTTGCTTCCCGCTCCGCTGTTGCCGTCGAAGTCGGCGGTGTAGATGGCAATGGGATGATCAGGGCTGGCCTTAAGTAAAGTATTGGTACCCAGGTTGCCGGCCAGATAGTCTATATCGCCGTCGAGGTCGAAATCGGCGGCGGCCAGGCTGTTCCACCAGCCGGTGAAGGGCTGCAGGGAAGGTTGTTGTGCCAG
>CAYVVK010000477.1:0-5549 GCA_964454855.1 uncultured Phaeodactylibacter sp.
CCTTTTACCTTTTACCTTTTACCTTTTACCTTTTACCTTTTACCTTTTACCTTTTACCTTATTTATAGTCTTCTCTCACCGGCTGGAACACATCGATCAGGTAACAATCCGTAAGGGCGCGGGCAGAGTGAGGCACATTGGAAGGGATATTGACTACCGTACCCGGCCGGCAAACCATGGTTTCTCCGCCCACCGTCATTTCCAGATCTCCCTTTATCACGTTTGTCACCTGCTCATGCATGTGTTTGTGCTCTGGAAGGCTGCTGCCTTTAGTAGCCGTGACGTGGGCAACGGTCATGTTTTCGGTGTGTAAAAGGCGGGCGTTGAAGCCGGGTACCAGCTCCTTTTCGGAGATATCGTCGAGTTGGAGGAATTCGTGCATTTTATTAATTGGTATCAAAAAAGTAAAGCAAGTCGGAAACAGTCTCTTTCAGGTCTTTGCGGTCTACGATAAAATCCAGAAAGCCATGCTCGAGCAGGAACTCGGAGGTCTGGAAGCCCTCCGGCAGGTCTTTCTTAATGGTTTCCTTAATCACCCGGGGGCCGGCGAAGCCGATGAGCGCCTCAGGTTCGGCAAAGTTAATATCCCCCAGCATAGCGAAAGAAGCGGTAACGCCTCCCGTGGTCGGGTCGGTAAGGAAAGAGAAATAAGGTATCCTGGCCCTGGCCATTTGTGTCAACTTGGCGGATGTTTTGGCCATTTGCATGAGGGAGAAGGCGGATTCCATCATTCTCGCGCCGCCGGATTTGGCGATGATCATCAGAGGCGTGCGGTTCTCTATACAATAGTCGATCGACTTGGCGATCTTCTCTCCCACCACTGACCCCATGGACCCTCCGATGAACTTGAAGTCCATGGCGGCAATGACCAGGGTGCGGCGGTTGACCTTTCCCTGTGCCACGGCCATGGCGTCGTTAAGGGCGGTCTTTTTCCGGGCTTCTTTCAGGCGTTCAGAGTAAGGTTTGAGGTCTGTAAAGTTAAGGAAGTCTTTGGAGACCAGGCCGGCGAAGAGCTCCTCGTAATTACCGTCGAAGAGGAGGTCGAAATAATCGTAAGATCCAATGCGGATGTGATAATTGCACTGGGGGCACTTGAAGAAGTTCTCTTTAAGTTCCTTTACGGTAGAGGTTTCTTTACAGTTCTTACACTTATACCAAAGCCCCTCGGGAGCCTCTTTTTTATTTCTGGTAGCCGTCTGGATACCATCTTTCAGGCGTTTAAACCAACCCATAAAACTGTTTTAGGTTTAAGCAATCACCAAAAGCCAAAAATAAGGTGCTGCCTTCTTAAATTACAAAAATGCCGCCACTTATTTATAGCGGTAGGCCTTAACTGTATCTACGAATGCCTTCACCCCATCCAGAGGCGTATCGGGATAGACACCGTGCCCGAGGTTGGCGATGTGCCCGCGCCCAAAGGCGTCCAGCATTTTTTGAGTAGCGGCTGCCACCTCATTCGGGCGGGCGTAAAGGTTACAAGGGTCGAGGTTGCCCTGCAGTATTTTTTCCGGCCCCAGGCGTTTTCGCCCTTCTTCGGGGCGCACCTTCCAGTCCAGCCCTATCACCTGGCAATCGAGCCGGCCCAGTTCTTCCAGCATGAACCAGGCGCCTTTGGCGAATACCGTCACCGGAGCTTCCTGAACAGAAGCACAGATGCGCTGCAGATAGGGCATGCAGAAAGCCTCGTACTGTTCCGGGCTGAGTATGCCGGCCCAGGAATCGAAGACCTGCACGAGATCGGCGCCATGGCGTATCTTTTCCTTCAGGTATACGATAAGGGTATCGGTAATTTTCTCCAGCAGTCTATGCGCCAGGGCCGGCTCGGTATACAACAAGCGCTTCGCCCTGGAGAAGGTTTTGCTGCCGCTGCCTTCCACCATATAGGCCAGCAGGGTCCAGGGCGCGCCGGCAAAGCCGATGAGCGGCACCCGGCCATCGAGGGCTTTCACCGTTTGGGCCACTGCCTCGTAGACGTAGGTGAGTTCTCCGGCAGCGTCTTCTCCATGCTGCAGCGCGTCGACATCTTCGGCAAAACGGATCACTTCCGGAAAGAGCGGGCCGCGTTTTTCCACCATTTCATAGGGCAGGCCCATGGCTTCGGGGATCACGAGGATGTCAGAGAAGATGATGGCGGCGTCCACGCCCAGCTCGTCCACCGGCTGAATGGTCACTTCCGCCGCCAGGGCCGGCGTTTCCACCAGTTCTTTAAAGCCGGAAAGCTTATTGCGCAGGGCGCGGTATTGAGGTAAGATACGCCCTGCCTGCCGCATCAGCCAGACGGGAGGGCGCTCGACGGTTTCACCGCGGGCAGTTCTCAGTAAAAGGTCGTTCTTTAGTTTCATTCCGCAAACATATGAATTTCCATTGAAACGGCATCTTTGCTTTGGGAGCCGAAGGCGGGCTTTTGGCCCTTTGCCCGAGGCAGCAAATATACAGAAGCGCAAAGAATCGACGGTTTATAAGATTTTCTCTATTTTGGCCAAGCAAACGCAAAAACCTACATGAAGAACTTACCTCTGCACTGGAAAATCATTATCGGGCTAATACTCGGGATCATCTACTCGCTGGTGTCCAGCTACCTGGGGTGGAACAAATTCACCCAGGACTGGATCGACCCCTTCGGCGAGATCTTCATCCGCCTGCTGAAGTTTATTGCCGTTCCGCTGGTGCTCTTCTCCATCATCACTGGTGTTTCCGGCCTGCCCGACCCCTCAAAGCTGGGGCGTATGGGCGCCAAGACCCTGCTGGCCTATGTGATCACGACGGTCATAGCAGTCACGGTGGGCCTGGTGCTGGTCAACATGCTGCGGCCAGGTGACTACATCGACGAGAACCAGCGCGTCAAGAACCGGCTGAAGTATGAGGTTTGGGCCAATGCGACTCCCGGCGGCCGCATTCTCGACGGAAAGGACTACCTCAACAATCCCGAGTATGCTCAAATGGTGGAGGATGCCACCCAGGCCATGCGCAGTGAGGAAAGTAACGTCACCGTAGAAGATCGCATGCGGGCGGCAGAGGCCTTTAAGGAAGCCGGCCCCCTTCAGTTCTTTGTCGATTTCGTACCCGAAAATATTTTTGCTTCCCTGGGCGACAGCGGAAAAATGCTGCAGGTGATCTTTTTTGGCATTTTTTTCGGCATCATGCTCCTGCTGATCCCCGATGAAAAATCTCAGCCCGTCATTCGGTTGATAGACGGCGCCAATGAGGTCTTTCTGAAAATGGTGGAAGTCGTCATGGAAGCCGCCCCCTTCTTTGTCTTTGCCCTCATGGCGGGGGTGATCTCCAAAATGGCCAGCACGCCGGCGGAAGTGATCGAGATATTCAAAGGCCTGCTCAGTTATTCCATCGTGGTGCTTGCAGGGCTTTTCTTTATGATCTTCGTCTTCTATCCCCTTCTGGTGGCCCTGCTGGTGGGCAAACTTACCTACGGGGAATTTTTCCGGCGCATCAGCCCGGCGCAATTCCTGGCTTTCTCCACCAGTTCCAGCGCCGCTACCCTGCCGGTGACCATGGAGTGCGTGCGTGATAATATCGGCGTGAGCAACAGTGTCACCAATTTCGTATTGCCCATAGGCGCCACGGTCAACATGGACGGCACCAGCCTCTACCAGGCAATAGCAGTGGTTTTTCTTGCGCAGATGCACCTGGTGGATCTCAACCTCAGCCAGCAGATCACCATCGTGCTGACGGCCACGCTGGCCTCCATAGGCTCTGCCGCCGTACCCAGCGCCGGCCTGGTGATGATGATCATCGTCCTGCAGTCGGTAGGGCTCAACCCGGCCTGGATCGCCATCATCTTCCCGGTAGACCGCATTCTGGACATGTGCCGGACCGTGGTCAATGTGACCGGCGACGCCACGGTGTCCACCCTGATCGCCAAGTCGGAAGGAGAATTAAACGTAATACCAGATCCTGAAATCTAAAAAATACAGCTTATGAGTAGCCAACAATTGCTGGGCATAGGTTCGAGGGTACGGCACCCCGCTTATGGAGACGGAGTGGTCATAGGCCTGCACAAGGCCGCCTATGACGTCTGTTTCATGATCTACGGCATCAAACAAGTGGGCAAGGATTATGAAAAGTGGGAGGTCATCGATGCGGTGGCGCCCCGGGAAACCATCACTTTCAACGAAATGGAGAAATCCCTCATTAAGGTGCTGCGGGCCTTTTCCGACATCACCGAAGAGGTAGAGCTGGGTACCCGCTGGGAGGGCGGCATGCTCATCATCCGTTCCGGCGAGGAGGGCCTGAAGGACAAGGAGATCTCCATCGAGAGCTTTTTCCACAAGATCGTTATGGTGCGCGACCGCCTGCGGGTGATGGAGCAGCGTATCAACAGTTCTAACCTCAGCGATGAGGAGAAGGTCAACCTGCAACAATATATTACCCGCATCTACGGCAGCCTGACCACCTTCAATGTGCTTTTCAAGTATAAGGAAGACTATTTCGTGGGGGAAAAATCCAGGTGAGGAAACGGCGAAAAGGGCATATTTACTGGAAAATGTCAATTTTCAGGGCAAAAAAAAACAAAGGATGAAAATTGAGGTTAACTGAATGTATCTTTTCCAGAAATTTTCAGTAAAATAAAGACATGAAAAGGCCTGTTTTTCAGTTGCTGATTTTGGCGATTGTGATTACCGGCGGTTTTTCCGCCTGCATCGTTGTAGAAAACCCTTATACCGGACTGCCCCCCGGGCCCTGGCGTGGCATCCTGGAGCTCGACCCGCAGCCGGTAACTTATAATCCCGAAGGAGAACCTCTTCCCGAATTGATGAACATGGATTTCGAAGAAGTCTCACAAGGCATACTGCCTTTTAATTTCGAGGTGGTTTACGAAGCGGAAAATGATTTCCACATCGAGATCATCAATGGCGAGGAACGCATACGGCTGGATGACATCACCATCGGCCGCGACCGTTCCACCGCGAAGGATACCGTCATCATCAATTTTCCGGCCTATGACTCCTACATACGCGCCATCTATGAGGAGGATGTGATGGAGGGAGAATGGGTGGTATCCAGCAAAGACAACTATCGCATACCCTTTAAAGCTTACCAGGGCCAGGGCCATCGTTTTACCACCCTGCGCAAAGAGCCGGCAATGGATATCAGCGGCCGCTGGGAAGCTACCTTTGAGATCGAGAAAGAGACGCCCTACAAAGCGGTGGGAGAATTCCACCAGGATGGCAACTACCTGACGGGGACCTTCCTGACGGAAACCGGGGATTACCGCTATCTGGAAGGCAGCGTGCAGGCCGACAAGGCCTATTTGTCCACCTTTGACGGAGCACATGCTTTTCTATTTGAGGCCAAGATCCAGAAGGATAGTACGCTCATCGGGTCTTTCCGTTCCGGCAAACATTATAAGACGCTATGGCGCGCAGTGCCTGAGCCCGGTTTCCAGCTGCGGGATGCCGAAGAGCTGACCTACCTGAAAGAAGGTTACGAGAGGATCAGTTTTGCTTTCGAAAACCCCGCTGGAAAGGAGGTTTCCCTTTCCGATCCGGCCTACGCCGGAAAGCCGGTGCTGGTGCAGTTGATGGGTACCT